>JAPOQT010000055.1 GCA_026710525.1 Pseudomonadota bacterium | reverse complement strand
TGGATACTCGATAAGTTTTTTTGTTATGCAACAGATAATCTTGTAGACGAGTCCCTTGACCAAAAGCTAGGGGTAGTACTCCATCAGCCAAAGGATCTAGGGTGCCAATGTGCCCTAAACGTTGCCCCTTGGGTAACACTTTTTTGAGGACTCTCGAGACATCTTTAGCGATCATCCCTTGTGGTTTAAAAATGGGGAGAACCCCATGTAAATATTGATCAGACATGACAGGCACAGTCGCATTAGGTGGCAGAGTTTGAGATTGACAAGAGTAATTTTTCGATATGGGAGCCTCTTTCCTGGCTTTGATCATGGTAAAACTTAATGATCGGAATACGGCGTAGGCGAATATTACGGGAGAGATGAGAACGGAAAAAACTCGCACACCCCTCAAGACGATGTTGGATGTCATCTTGGTTAGCTGTGATTGAACTATGGTCCGATGTGAAAGTGCTCTGTTCCCTTAGCTCGAAGTATACTTTAGCAATTTGGAGGTCTTTCGTTACTTGGACCGCTGTGAACCTGATCTTTAATAGCATCGGGTCCCTCACTTCTCCATAAAGAACCTTGGTGAGGGTTTCAAAGATTTCTCGACTGACCCGTTTTTGTCTTAGATTCATGAGAGTCTCCAGAATAAAGAGTTAGAGAGTCGCTTTAACCTCTTCAATTTCAAAAGCTTCAAGAATGTCGCCGTCCCTGACGTCTTTATGGTTTTCAAAGGTAATGCCACACTCATAACCACTCGTCACCTCTTTCACATCATCTTTGAAACGACGCAGGGATCCCATTCTACCACTATGGATCACGACATTATCTCGGATCAATCTTAAACGACAGTTACGAGTGACACGACCTTCAGTGACATGAGAGCCAGCCACCACTCCAACCTTAGGAACTGAGATGGTTTTTTTGACTTCAGCCTTGCCAATAATCATTTCGTTTTGAATCGGTGGTAATGAGCCAGCGAGTAAAGCTTCAGCCATATCGATAAGCTCGTAAATAACACTAAAATACTTGATAATGACACCATTTTTTTCGCTATCTTCAGCCACAGTTCGCATAGCTCGCACGTTAAAGCCCATGATTACCGCACCACTGACTTCAGCGAGAGAAACATCTGAGGCATTAATGGCTCCAACACCTTGGTGGACAATTTTAGCTTTAATTTTATCGGATTTTATGGTGATAAGAGCTTCTGATGCAGCCTGCATTGACCCTTGGGTATCGGCTTTGATAATAAATGGTACCGATAAGATTTTTTCAGCATCAACCTTAGCAACGAGATCTTCTAAGGTTGAGATGGTGGTGGAGCCCGAGGCCTTACGGCTGATATCTGTGAGTCTTTGTGACGCCACAGCCTGGGCCACATCGCGGCTACTCGCCCAATCAACTATATCGCCAACCATGGGTAATTTGTCGAGTCCTTCAATTTCCACCGGGGTTGATGGGTAGACTTCCTTAACCCGTTGACCAAGGTCATTACGCATCGCTCTCATGCGACCATAGGTGGTACCAGCAACAATTTCATCACCGACCCGAAAGACCCCTTCACTCACCATGACTGTGGCCACAGGCCCGCGACCAACATCCATATGGGCCTCAATAATCACCCCACGTGCTTGAATGCTATGGCTAGCTTTTAGCTCTAAAAGCTCACTCTGGAGGATGGCGGCTTCTAATAGGTCCTCAATGCCTGTTTTTTTTGCTGCTGATAACTTGATAAATTGATGGTCCCCACCCCACTCCTCTGATTGGATGCCATGTTTAGCGAGTTCTGAGTAAATACGGTCCAAGTTGATATCTGGTTTATCCATTTTGTTTAAGGCCACAATCACAGGAACCTCAGCGTTCTTAGCATGGGATAAAGCTTCTATGGTTTGAGGCATCACACCATCATCAGCTGCCACCACTAAAACAACGATATCAGTGACCTGCACACCACGATTTCTCATATGAGAAAAGGCGGCATGTCCTGGTGTGTCAAGGAAGGTGATTTTATGACTATTGTGATCGACAACATAAGCGCCAATATGTTGAGTAATACCTCCTTCTTCAATGTCCCTGGTGGCAGTTTGTCGAATAACATCTAAGATAGATGTTTTGCCATGATCAACATGTCCCATTAAGGTGACCACAGGAGGTCTAGGCTTGAATGAATTGGGATCAGGTGTTCCTCTGGTTAAGAGTTCATCGACGGTTTTCGTGGTAACTTTGACTTCAAAGTTAAAATGGCTAGCGACAATGGTAATGGTATCTTTATCAAGTTCTTCGTTCACCGTAGCCATAATCCCATCTTTCATTAAGTGCTGAATTAATTCAGATGCTTTGAGGGATAATTGGTGGGCTAACTCACCCACAGACAATGAATCAGAGGTCATTTCAATAATTCGACGGGAAGCTTTTGGGGTAGTAATTTGAGTTTTTTTCAGGTCTTTGCGTCGGCGATGATCTCTGTTTTTAGTGCCTTTTGGCGAGTAAACCGTTTTTTTACGAAGGGTTCTAAGGGGTTCTTCTTGATCAACATTCAGTAAGAGTCGGCGAGGATTAAACTGAGATCGTTTACCTTTTTTAACCACCGGCTTACGGAGTGGGCTATCTTTAAGGTCATCTGTTTTAACACTCTTACTGCCTCGGTGTTCTTTGAAGCGCAGTGATGGCGCTGTTGATGTCTCAGGTTGAGAAGACTTTGTGACGCTTTTTGTGTCGGGAGCTTTTTTGAGAGATCCAGAGCTATCATCAGGCGTTGCTTTCCGGACGACCTTAGCGTAGTTGATTTTACGATTTTTGTCGGTGCTCGACTTTTTACTGTCCCTTTGTTTCGCTAACTGTTGAGCCATCACGGAAAAACGTTGTTTTTCAGCGGTAGCATCATTATTTTGATCCAGTGATGGCTGTTGATCGTCATTAGCTTCGGGTGATAATTGATCAGCTGTGCTATCACTGGTCATCTCATCTGCAGGACTGGCAAATTTATTATCGGATTGTTTTTGTGTCTGAGGCTGTTGAGATTTTTCACCATCCTGATCATCATTCTCCGCGGGAGAGTCGTCTGACTTTTGGCTATCCAGCTCGTTGTTGGTAGTTTTTGTGTTGGTATCATCATCATCAGAACTGTCACCCGTATCTGTGGGAGTTTCCGTGATTTTTTTGCGTCGACGAATAACGGTTCGTCTATTCGACGAATCTTGACTCTTCGTCTGGAGCTTCGTTCTAATTTTTTGATGATCATGATCACTCAGACTGCTTTGATAACTAGACACCTCAATACCCATGGCTCTAATTTTATCTACGAGCGCCTGACTTTCTATTTTTAGCTCACGAGCGAGTTGATAAACTCTGATTTTTTTTTCCATAAATGGGCCCTAAACATCCTCGAGACGATTTAATACATCATAAGATCATACATGAGTTTTTTCTGTGTGACTATCCTTGCTGATAACACGGGATGATTTTTACCGGTGACAATATATAACAAGAGTCTTTGCCAGTCGTTTGGTCTAAGCGGCAAACCATCCTTATGATGTTACGACGGTATCAATTGTTTGTCAGTATTTATTTCTCGTGGTTGTGAGTTAACTGAGATAAGTGAAAGGTGAGAAAGCCCTCATTATGAGGATGATTAATCAATATTACTCAATTCGCTTTCCTGTTCCTCATCTTCAACATCTTCGAGTGCCTTGACCTCTTTTTCTTGTTGTTCTTGAAGTTTAGTCATATGATTTTCAGCAATTTTTTGTACTGACTTTACCACGGAAATAGGTAAGCCAGTTTTGGTGGCTACCTCTTCAGCACTATCAGCGATAATATCGCCAATCGCGCCATACCCTGCTTCGGCAAAAGCTTGAACTGATGCTTCACCTACCGATTCAATAGCTGACAAGATAGTCGCCCGCTCTTCTTTTCTCTTCTGAGCTATCTCTTGTTTTTTACGCTCTTTTTTCGATATTGGTGATGCACTGACTTCTTCGGCAAGGTCGCCCTTAGCTGCTTCTTCTTTCGCTAGTAGTTCCTCTAATTTAGCTTTGGCTTTCTCGATAATATCCTTCGCAGTATCCTCATCAAGGTTCAGGAGTCTGATGAGAGTTCTTTCAGGCATCTCGGCGAGATCAGCCATAGTTTTCACACCTTCATTCATTAAAATCGTGGCGTGCATACTACCGAGACCTTCAATGGTCGAGAGCACGGTTCTTATCGCTTCAATTTGTTTCTCCATACTGATTTCGCTCTTGATATCAAGGCGCCAGCCAGTTAGCTGAGCGGCTAGCCGGACGTTTTGTCCCCGACGACCAATAGCGAGGGACAGATAGTCTTCAGAGACCACAACTTCCATACTTTTATTTTCTTCATCAACAATCACCTTACTGATAACTGCTGGTGATAGGGCATTACAAACCAGCACAGCAGGATCATTTTCCCAGGGAATAACATCGATTTTTTCACCGCCTAACTCGTTAACAATAGCTTGCACCCTTACGCCTTTGATACCAACACAAGCGCCCACAGGGTCCACACTCGAATCACGAGATGTCACTGACATTTTTGCCCTTCGTCCAGGGTCCCGGGCAACCGCAACGATTTCAACAATACCATCATAAACTTCTGTGACCTGTTGCTCAAACAACTTAATTAAGAACTCATTACATGCCCGAGACATAATTATTTGAGCACCTCTTCTCAAGTCTGATACCTCAATTACATAGCCTTGAATACGATCCTTAACTCGAAAACGCTCACCATAGATTTGTTCTCGTATCGGAATAATGGCTTCCACTTGGCCAAGGTCGACAACAATACTCCGTCGATCAACTCGGCGCACATAACCAGAGAGTATTTCACCTTGTTTATCTTTATAACTTTCATAAACCCTTTTCCGTTCAGCCTCATTCACTTTTTGCATAATGATTTGTTTTGCTGCTTGGGCAGCAATACGACCAAACTTTGAGGTGTCGAGTCGAACTCCGATGGAATCACCCATCTCTGAGCTCTCATCGAGCTTTAAAGCGTCTTCAAGGGTCATTTCTAGATCTTTATGTTCAACCTTTTGCACAACGGTACGGAACTGGAAAAGATCGATTTCCTGAGTTTCGTTGTTGTAGGCAACCTCAAGCTCAGAATCAACTCCGTAGTGGCGCTGAGCTACATGAAGAATAGCTTGCTCCATGGCATCGATAATCACCGACTTTTCTAGGTTTTTATCTTGGCTAACAGCCGATATTACAGCACTTAAATTCAATGTTTAGTCCTCATGATGGTGATCGTGTCTCAGTTTAACGTTACCTGACGTACATTCAAAGTTTACGGTTTAAGGTCGCCATTCCTTCAAAGCTACCCATAATAAATAGCAGTTTTATAACACTTCAGCAAGTAGAATTTAGCAGACGAGTTTATAACCTCGTCCTCTGATACTAATAATATACTCGGGTTGAGACGGATTATTCTCGAGATATCTTCTCAGTTTAACAATATGATTATCCACAGTTCTTGTTTCGATGCGACCCTTTATTCCCCAAACATGATGAAGGAGAAAATCCCTGGATAACACTTTCCCCATATGATTAACAAAACAACGCAATAGATCAACCTCTAATACGGTAAGCTCCTGCTCTCCTTTCATTGTATGTAATGTTAGGTTTGCTGTGTCAAGGCGAAAAGGGCCAAAATTTAATAATTCAGCAAAATGGTGACTTTGTGTCATGAGTTTGCTTCGTGACGCAATACGAGCAATTCTCATAATCAGTTCCTCCTCATTGAAGGGTTTGCACAAGTAGTCATCAGCGCCATATTTTAAGCCATGAATTTTATCTTGATCTGATTGGCGAGCAGTGAGCATTAAAATTCCGCTATGGTGGTCAACGGTTCGAATCTCTTTGAGGATAGTGAAGCCATCTTTTTCTGGGAGGTTAACATCGAGCACAATCACAGAAAAGGGTCTGTGACGCAGGTAAGTATCAAAAGCTGACGCGCCTTGTCCTGTACTAACAACCTCAAAGCCCAGGGTTTCTAGTTGATACTGAAGTGTGATCACGAGTTTAGGGTCATCATCAATAATCAGGATTTTCTGGGGAGGAGATGGTTGTGGTAAGCTGTTATCAAAGTTTGCTTGTGCCATATATTTTATTTCCTAAGTCGTTCATAAGGACTGGGATCTATCTTTAATCGATAGGTAATCTCATGGTGAACTGTGAGCCTTTCATGCGACCTTCGCTACTTGCCCAAATATGTCCCTTTAAAATCTTAACAATGGTTTTAACAATAAATAGCCCAACACCAGTGCCAGTGACCCCTTGCTGCTCTGATACGGAACCGCGGTAAAACATTTTAAAAATCTTCTTAAGATCTCCTTCTTCAATACCATAGCCCTCATCTTGGAAAGTTATATCAACGTAGTCACCTCCGTAAAAGGAGACATCGATCTTTATCATACTCCCTTTTGGTGAATATTTAACGGCATTTTGGATCAGATTTGAAAATACGGTAATAAGTGCTGATTTGGGGGCGTTAATTGATAGGGCTGGTAAGCAGGTGATAATTACTCGGCTATTGATGTCTTTATCTAGTATTTTATTTCTTTCCACTGCGACATTCAATAATGTATTTAGGGTGACTTTTTGTTTTTTTTCATCGAGCATATCGATGCCACGATCGAGTTTAGCTGTGAGTAAAATATTATTAATCAGGTTCATGAGTCTTTTTAGCTCACCTTCGCCGATTTCGAGGAGATGATGAAATTTGTTTTTGGCAAGGTTATCATTTTTTAGATTACCGAGGACTAATCCCAGGGTGGTAATAGGTGTTCTGAGTTCATGGGTGACACTTGAAATGAAAGCTTGTTGTTGCCGGAAATAACTAGCTTTTCTCTGGCCGAACCAAAACAGCCAAATAGCGCCGAACAGTAAAGTGCCGAGCATAATGAATCCGGCGATGAGGTAGCTTAAGACCTGGGAAGGTCCGATGACTTGTGAAAACAGTCTTAGGACATTTAATTTTTTCAGGTGACTGGTGCGTTCCTGTGACTCTTGGCTTGGGCTAGTCATAATAATTTCAGTGATATTCCCAGAGTTATCGAGTATGACATTGATACCATCGACTTCTCTAGCAAACCAAAAAACCCAAAGTAAGGTCAGGGACACCCAAACACACTGGAAACCAACAAAGATAAATATGGGGTGGGTGATTACCCTCATTGACATTTTTAGTACTCTAGGATGTTTCCATTGATTCATGAGCTAGGCTAGCATAGATGTTGTTTGATTATTAGGTTAAAGTTTTTGGTCATAGACACGTGATGGGAATAGATGATGATAACTAGGATGTTTTTTTGTATACTAATCTGATTCACAGTGTAATGATGGGCATTGTTACTAGGTTATTATGGAGTCAATGGAAGTGGAAGAATTTGCGCTCACTGTTCTTGGTAAGTTCCTGATTCAGACGTTACTTGGTGCTGTTGATCCTTGGCATCTTTTTATGGCTGCTGGACTAGCTCTTATTCTGATTGATTTACTGAGTGTTGGGACTTTTGATTTAACGGCTCTTGGTATTGGCTTAATTCTATCAATCTTCTTTACCTTCTTCACCAAAGATATCACAACTCTTCTTTGGTGTTCAGGGGGAATGATCACTTTTGTTTATGTGGTATTTCGTTGGCAAATCTACCATAGACTCCAGCATA
>JAPOQT010000054.1 GCA_026710525.1 Pseudomonadota bacterium | reverse complement strand
AGCGAGTTGTTTAATATTTAACCCTAGGCATTACCTGTGCAGTACATCCGAGTCCAGAAGTCAATAGACAACAAAAACAAAAATTTCTCAAGTGTCAGGATGATATTATGATATTAAATAAATGGGTTGTGTTTGATAAATTAATCAGTGCCAAACAGTGCGTAGAGTCTGGTCAGGAGCAGAAGGAATACTATTATGGTGTATGGCAGGATATCTCGACCCTTATTAATTCTAAGTGCCCTGGTTTACAGCGCTTATTAGGAACTTCAAAAAGGATGGTTTAAAACTTTTTTTAAACGATTCTGAATTGGGTGAATGGGTATGATTTTTCCTCACCACCGTATTCTTACTTCACGCTACCCTTGTTATCCAGCTAACTAGCTTCGTTTTTAGGATAGACAGTCCTTTTTGCTGTTTTAAGCTGTTTGAAGAGTGACTTGATTTGCTTATAAGCCTCTTTCGGGCCTATTTTCTGACCGCTTTCTAAGGCACAAATAATACCTACTTGAGCACCAAACTCTTGAATTGTTTGATCAAAATCAATTTCATTTTCTTCAGATACATCTTGAAGATGTACAAGATTCATCATAATTATACCCCCTGTTTACTGATCGTCGTGATCAAAACCCCTCGGAAACCTACCCATATTATTATCGGAAGTTCCCTTTTGATATTTAACCATATAATAGATTTAATTTTTTTGCAAATTATTTTCTTCAAGATTTTGGTTTGCTCCAATATGAATACAATCATGACTCATCATAGAGAAGCCATTGCTTAACTGTGTTGGCATGATTGTTGCTTGGTTAATAGTATCTACAATTATACGTTTTCGTATGAGATGTAGGGGCCGAAGCTTTTCACATGACTATGAGATTTGTCTCATATATCAATGTTTCTTTTCCCATTGTTTCATTTCAGTTTTCTTTTCCAAATGACCTTCCTTACATACTTCGGCAAAAAGACCAGACTATTGATCTGGTCTTTTTTTTGCCTAGAGTTTTCCCAAGCCGACTGACAACACATGCTTCTGAATAGAGTTGGATCTATGATTTTTTGTGACTTCTTGCCAGTATTTGTTTTCTCATGTGGAAATTGACGGGTACTATACTCAATCAGGGTTAAATATCTCTTTATCACTCCTATATAAAAGCTATAAGGCGGCTAATTGACCCATGGGTCAATGGCAGATGGTGGTTGTTATTATTGGCTCAGGCCTGCTAACCAAAACCTCTGATCCTCATTTTATGTGATTTACTTAGGAGGTGATGGTAGAAAAGGGATGCTCTCAGGAGAAAATCTTGAAGGAGATAAGGTATTTGGTGGAGATGATCATAGGCTAGGGTGACAAAATTAGGTAGTAGTGCCACTAGGGATTTTTTCATGAACTATTCTTAGAATATTAAGCTCTTCTGTGCTGCTAAATATCAATTCAAAGCCAAATACCAACCCTAACAGATGAATCTGCTGACCACTACTTTTATATTTTTCTCCATGGTTTTTGCTAACACATTGTCTTTACTTTGCTCTGGTGTCACCGCGATCATAAAAATTTGATTTTGGTCGAACAGGCTGAGAATATTTATGCTGAAGCTGATTGACTTTTCTATTGCGCATTTGATATCGGCTGTTTTAAATATGATCCAAAGAAGACCCTGACACACAAACTCAAAGGGGGTGCGTTGATAACGACGCTTTGATATGCCTCTTAGACAGGAATAGAGCCGTTTTTTAGATTCATCAAAGTCACCATCCCTAAGTAATGGGACAAATCCGTCGCCATTTTGTTTTGCTTGCATAGTATGAGTACCAACATAGCTTAGCATTTCATGATATACCTCTTTACGTACCTCAAAATTCGGATAGGTTAACTGGTAGCGTTCTCCTGAATCTGTGCGCTCTTGTTTGACGATGGTTAGGTGTCCTGTTTGAAACATCAAGGTTGATCATGTTTTTATTACCAAGACACTCATAGAGATAGCTGGGATCGCCGGTTTCAAATCACCATGAGCCGAATCTTTTTGATCAAAAAAATTCAGCATGCCAAAAGAGTTGTACATCTTTTCTTCACCTAACCAACTGTAGTCTAAATACCAACGTTTGATTTTCTTTCTATCTAGATCTTTAATTTCTTCAGCAAATACGGTGTCGAGATCATGGTCAGTAAAACCACAGATAGTGTTAAATTCTGGCTCGAGGCTAATATCTCTCAGATCATTGAGTTCGGTAAATAGACCATCTTCTTACAAACGAAGTCGGTTTTACCAACGTAACAACATGGGCCTGTTCTCAGATTGTTAAAATCTTGTTGTTCTAAGGACAATCTCATAATTATGATCTCATTTTTAAAAGTTAATGACCTAGAGAGTTTATGATTACCACGATTTAACGTAGTAACTAACAATAATTTTTCTGTAGACGAAAGATGAAATATATGATAAGTTGTCATCCCTGGAGTGTTATTTTCGGGTAAGAGCACTGCT
>JAPOQT010000053.1 GCA_026710525.1 Pseudomonadota bacterium | reverse complement strand
TGTGACCAGAAAAAGGATACCTGGTGATGGTGCTTGTTATATTGGGCCATATAGTTGCCAGAGACTGTTATACTCATCGATTGAGTGGGTCCATAAAATTTTCCCCCTGGTCCGTTGCTCGCCATACGAATTTAGTCATACTAAAAGACCTTGTAATTACTATGCTATGAAACGCTGTCTTGGTCCATGCCATCATCAGGTGGATCAAAATAGTTATCAGTCGATGGTGAAAGAGGCTATTAAGGTCCTACGCGGTGACCATAAGTCACTGGAAAAAGAGCTCACAGAGAAAATGCAGCTAGCATCCCAAAGGGAATCCTATGAAGAAGCAGCGAGTTATCGTGATCAGTTATTTGCTTTACAGCAGTTGAAAAACGAAGACCTAAGTACTTATAAAAAGGTGCAAGAGTCTGATATTGTTGCTTGGTTGTTTGAAGAAAACTTCATTGTTTTCTACGTCCTTCATCTGAGAAATTATATGATTACTGGGTCAGCAGATTACGTCACCCGTCGTTTGCTCGATGAGCCTGTGACCAATTTGGTTGATCAGTTTCTGCTCCAGATCTATGAACATGAGATACCACCGAAAAAAATTATTGTCCTTGATTTACCTGATAATCATGAAAGTGTGGCCCAGGCTATTAGCTACTTTCAAGCTAATCTGAGTAGTCAGGGTGGCGATAATATGGGCTCAAAAAGCAAAGGGAGCAGGGTGGTAACTAAGCTAGTTAAGGCGCGACTCAAAGAAGAAAAAACACTCATGAGTATGGCTCAGAAAAATGCTGAATTTGTTTTACTGAACTACTTAAAAGAGCATCATACAACTGAAATGGAGCTAAAAAAAGTGGTTGAAGAAATAGGTTATGAGATCCCCTTAGAGCGGGTTGAGTGTATTGACGTTTCTCATTTTCAAGGTAGTGCTATTGTGGCATCAAAGGTCTGTTTTGTGAATGGAATACCTGAAAAAAACAGTTACCGTAAGTATAATATTACTCTGCCTCATACTGCCAACTATTTGCGCTGCAGTGATCACTTGCCACAAGATGATTATGCAGCTATTAGACAAGTCATGGCAAGAAGATTGTCGAGTTTTGCCAAGGAAAAAACACGACCTCAGATGATTGTGATCGATGGTGGGAAAGGACAATTGAGTAGTGCTATTTCTGTGTGTCGAGCAGTTCTTGGTGATAACTTTAAATCACCGACTATCCTGGCTATCGCTAAACCAAGAACAGTTGAAAGCTCGGAAGGTAGTATGAAAACAAAGCATAGGTTATTTGCTAGTTATGACAGGATATTTTCAGAGCAATCAAAAAACCCGACGATTTTGATACCCGGCTCAGCTTCCCATCGGTTTTTTACCCGTCTGCGTGATGAGGCTCACCGGTTTGCTATTAGTCATCACCGAACAACATTTAAAAAACATCGTCATAGTTCTCAACTCGAACACGTGAAAGGCATTGGCCCGAAGACGCGAAAAAATCTTATGGCTAAGTTTGGCTCTCTTGATCAGATCAGTCGTGCTTCTGCTAAGGAGTTACGAGTGGTTCCTGGTATGACAGAAAAAAAGATTATACATTTACAAAGTTTACTTAAAGATTTATCCATCAATTAACCCTAAAACCGTGAGAGGTTAATAGGGTAGGGTTGCTTTGTTCCTTGTCCTTGCCGCTTTGATTTTTCTGAGTTTGCTCAAAGCTTTTCTGGACAGGCATAAAAAAAGAGATAGACCATAGCTTAGTCTATCTCTTTGTTTTGTTAGGGCGCTTGGGTACGATCAGCTTAAAGGCTGTAGTTTACCCCGAAATGGACTCCCACAGAGTGGGCATTTTTATTACTTGTTACTGTTGTTGAATCAACGGAAGCCGCATCAGTGACCGCGGTATCCGCAGCATCAGCATCTTTTTGAGTTAATACGGTGTGGTAATACTGATAGCCTAAGCCAAGATTGAGGGAAACTTTTTTCGCTACCATGTAAAAGAATTCACCACTAACTAATGGCTTGGCGCTAACGTTCATTTTATCGTTGTACTTCGAGTAAAAAGCACCAACACCGCCATAAACCCCAAGACCAAATTTCTTGCTAAGCTTATGAAGGTAGCCACCTTTAAACGACAGAGAGAGGGGCATCATATGCTGGTCTAACATGGTTTCTCCCCAAACTTTACCAACAGTGAAGTCAGCGCCGACGTAGTAGTAGCCTTGCTTTGAAAGCTTAGACTTATAACCAAAATCAAGAGTGGCAAGAGATAACGCATTGTGTGTGGTTGAGCACATACCCACAAGGTGTTTTTTATCACCCGTACACTTTGGCAACCAAGCCTCCGTGCCCACAAGATCAAATCCGACCACAAGGCCTGACGATGATTTTGATTTCTTTTTCTTCTTGCCGCTGCCAGTTTTTGCCTCAGCGTGTTCTTGAGACAGGCCCCAAGAAAGCGCAAGACATAAGCTCACAGCAAAAATTCTGAGTAAGTGAAGTGATAATGAAGACAGTCGAGTCATAATTTAGCTCCATGATAATTGAAGAATTACACACGTAAACAACATACATAAACGTCGGGTACATTGTAACAAAGGTTTAATTATTGTGAGATAGTGACAATCGGCAAAAAAGGTCATGGTGTCAATTGGCACTGAGAGATATCCTGAATTTTTCTTTAAGTTGAGATCGTGAGACCGGTATATGTTTTTACTCATTTTCTTCATTTCGACACCTTGTCGTCACTAAGGAACAAAAACATGAGATTATCTTGAGAAAAAAACAATCTTGACAATAAAGTCGATTATGTTACAAATAGGGCAGTGGTTTATACTTTGTTTCAAGGTGCCTGAAGCGATACCAAGGGAAATCAGCAACAACTAACCATATAATGTGATGTTTGTCGGGTAAAATAGGGCTAAAATAATAGTTCTATTATTTTATTTACGTTTGCTAGTTATGATTTGAGAAAAATTCGTCGATCTATTATGAAGGGTGACTTTTTGGGTTTTGTTGTGTGATAGCTGGTAGCGTTGTGATTTTTTGATCGAGGAAGACTGGCATGATTTTGCTTATACTCATTCGGACTGGTTGCCGGTACTTGGTAATTTTTGGCTGTTTATTGGTGGTCATGATTCTCATTAATGATTCTCCCCTCTTTGCGAACTCTTCCGTCGTCACCCCCATTCAACAAGCTGATCCTTATGAAAAGTTTCCTCTCAATGGGAAGGCTAGTATTAAAGATGGTGGTAAAGACGGTGCTCATTCAGCAGCACTCAGGAGTCGTATTGCTGCTAATGTTAGTGAGATATATGAGATTCTTACGGATTATAAGAATTTTTCTCAATATATGCCCCATACAAAATCATGTAAAGTTGTGAAAGAAAAAGACGCCGTAAAATGGGTTGAGTATACCCTTGTGTTTTTGGTTTTTATTGAAGTTCGTTATACTTTAAAAATACTCCATGAGTTAAAACCAGATAAGAAAAATGCCAGAATTGTATGGAACCTCTCTGAAGGAGAGCAGTTTAAAGAGATCCGTGGTTATTGGATGCTTGAAGAGTTACCGGTGGAAAAAAACTCAGGACAACCATGGACTGGGGTGAGCTATGTGAGTCAGTTAGTGCCAAAAGTCTCAATCCCAAGAGCGATATTTGATCACCTAACAAAAAAGTCAGTCTATGAATTGTTTGATGCCGTTAGACAAAGAGTGGAAGATCAAAAAAGTCAGGAAAAGACCAAATAATATTACCTTACACAACCCCAAACTCTATTTTGAAACAGTGGGCTGTTGATTACTATCATAGCCCTGGTGTTGGTATGGGGCCCTAACACTTTTTTTATGTTTTAAATAAATTCTTAACTGACCAATAGAGGCTGGGGTGATAGCACTGATCCTAGATGCTTGACCGAGGTTTTCAGGTTGGTGACGTGTGAGCTTTTCGATAATCTCCTTCGATAGGCCACCAACTAGTGCGTAATTGAAATCAGTAGGAATAGTGATTTTATCAAGATCAATATGGGAGCTTGTTGCCTTCTTTTCTCGTTCTAAATAAGGATGGTAACGAATTTCAATAGCCAGACGCTGCAAAATGTCACTGGGGAGTTCAGCCAATGCCTGGTTCTGTTTCGCTAAATCAGTAATACTCACTCCTTTTCTTTGTAAAATAATTTTTAGTTGTGTGCCTGAATTATCTTTATCCCTGAGAATATCAGGAGCTAGATCCCAATTTAAATCGCCTAACCTAAGACGGTTAATGAGCTCATGACCTTGAGCAAGAAGTGTTTTTCTGGCTAAAAAGAGTTCATAATCCTTGTCAGTTACGAGCCCTATTGCTCGACCAAGGGGGGTAAGTCGGAGATCAGCATTATCTTCCCTGAGATGGAGTCTGTGCTCAGCTCGAGAAGTAAACATACGGTATGGTTCTTGGGTGCCTTTCGTCACTAAATCATCGATTAAAACGCCGATATAAGCCTGGGATCGTGGCAAAACCAGTGGTTTACTCCCTTGGCATAATCGAGCAGCATTAATGCCTGCCATAAGCCCCTGGGCAGCTGCTTCTTCATAACCAGTTGTGCCGTTGATTTGTCCGGCTAAAAATAAATGTTTGAGATACTGTGTTTCTAAAGATGCTTTGAGTTGAATGGGATCAAGAAAATCATACTCAATAGCATAACCAGGTTTGCGAATATGGGCCTTTTCAAGGCCAGGAATAGAGTTGATCATCGCTTTTTGCACATTTAATGGTAGTGACGTGGAGATGCCATTAGGATAAACCTCATGGGTATTTAAGCCAACAGGTTCAAGAAAAATTTGATGGCGTTCTCTTGAGGGAAATTTAACAATTTTATCCTCAATGGACGGACAGTATCGTGGGCCAAGGGCATCTATTTGGCCGCTATAAAGAGAAGATTTATTGAGATTGTCTCGAATAATGTTGTGGGTGCTAGATACTGTGTGTGACAAATACATGGGGATTAATTTGGTTGCCGGAAGATGACTATGAGAAAAGCTAAAAGGGATAATATTCTGATCAGAGTGTTGTTTTTCAAGTTGATCAAAATGGATGGTCCGACCATCCAGTCTTGGTGGCGTGCCGGTTTTGAGTCGTCCCAACCTTAATTTGGTGGTTTTCAGAAACTTGGCTAGTGCTAAGGAAGGCTGTTCTGAAGCACGACCGGAAGGAATTTTTGTCTCGCCAATATGGATCAGTCCCGATAAAAATGTTCCGGTGGTTAGCACGGTAGCGTGGGATCTTATTTCGCCAAAGACCTTGGTTTTTACTCCATAGACTTGTGATGATCCATCGACGAGCAGCTCATCAACACTATCCTGAATCAGAGACAAATTTGCCTGTTGTTCAATCAGAGCCTTCATAAACTGAGAGTAGGCGTACATATCAGCCTGGGCCCGTGATGACCAAATAGCAGGGCCTCGTCTCTTATTTAATACCCGAAATTGTATCGCTGTATGATCGATAACCTTCGCCATGGCACCTCCTAAAGCATCGATTTCCTTCACAAGGTGGCCTTTTGCTGTGCCACCAATGGCAGGATTACAACTCATAGCTGCTATGTGATCTAGCGACATGGTGATGAGAACGGTGCGTGCGCCAAGCTTAGCACTAGCCAAAGCGGCTTCACTACCAGCGTGTCCGCCACCGACAATGATGACATCATAGGAACTCACATAAGACCTCTAGCAGAGTGTGATGGTACTCAAACATTTTTGACTCGTTATGACCTGTGACTGTTAGGTCGATAGTAACTTCAGTTAGTTAGGGGCTGTATTTTATGGTACAATTTTTCTGGCCAATTTATGCCCTCGTCCTCCTTGACTACCCGGCACAAGTGTAGGGGATAATATTAGGATGCTGGGTGCTCACATAAAAACTAAGAGACTCAATCTTAAGAGTGTGGTAAAACATGTTTTGCGCTAACTAGGATTGCTCACTCGTTGAGGAGCAGGATCTACATTTTT
>JAPOQT010000052.1 GCA_026710525.1 Pseudomonadota bacterium | reverse complement strand
GGTTTCATACATCCCAGCAGCTTGCACCATATTTCTTGGAGTACAAATATGCATACCTCGACATGATGATAAGTAAAGACCTAGAGGTGAACCCGCATGCCAAATCCCCATCAAACGATGACCCTTGGTTCTCACAATGGTTGGGCTTACCTGACTACCATTAGTTCGGTAATGAAGACTTGCTATATCATCAGTCATACCCTGAACACAATACACAAGATAATCAAAGTACTGAATATCAACAATCGGACGAAAACCTCGAAGAGCAGCGCCATGACCTTGACCTAAAATAGTGAGTTCGCGAATACCCGTATCAGAAACTCTTGTATCACCATAGGTTTTCTGTAATCCCTGAAACTCCAAATTCACTCCACCAAGATAACCAACATCCTCACCCATAATGATGATCCGAGGATCCTCGGCCATCTTATGATGAAAATATGATGAGATAATCTGAGCGCCTTCCACCGTTTCGCTATTATCACTTACTTGAGGCGGTTGCCATTTCACATGGAGTGGTGAGTGTCCCTTGGCTGTTACCTGTAAATGACTTCGAAAACGTTGCTCACCCCAGACCGTCATAGAATCATGCAATGCTTGGAGTTGAGAAAGACTTGGTAACAAATGGGGGGACGGAAGTTGGGTTAAGTAACATAAAACTTTCCTTAAAATACTATGACTTGACTTAGCCGTATAGCACTGGCCAGAAGCATCATCAGTATCAGTAAGATAGGCCATCGATGAATCGTCATCACCGGAGTCATGCTCCCTATCGCTATCAATATCAGGATGATCAAGGGAAGCAAATGTTGACTCATGAGATTGATGAGATGAGGTAAGCAGCTCCTGCAAAGAAGACACTATGGACGACGAGGCGCCTTCTGTTTTGCTGTTGTAGTCGTCAAGTTCTCCCTGTAATTGATCAGTGAGGGATAAAAGCTGAAGATTAAGCTTTTGAAAAGGCTCTTGCCAAGCCTTAAAAGAACGGTCCCGAGATTCTCGGACATAGTCTTTAATATGCTTTTCATAACTCACCATTTCGTCTTCAGTGGCTATCCCTTCAGCAATAAGCCATTTACGCTGATGCACTAAACAGTCATAGTCTTTTTCAAAAGCAAGACGCTCTTCGCTTTTATATAATTTATGATTACCAGACGATGAGTGGCCAAGGGGTTGCGTTAATTCTGTGACATGGATGACACAAGGATTATGCTCTTTACGGCATCGAGAGATAGCATGCTGATAGGTGGCAACCAGGGCAGGATAATCCCAACCCTTAATCTCATAATAAGCTAAGCCAAGACAGCTGTCAGTATTAGCAAAACCTGGTAATACTTCACGCAGACTGCCTTTTGCGGTTTGCAGGTGACGTGGTACAGAAATACCATAACCATTGTCCCATACCGACACAGCCACAGGAATCTGTAACACACACATGGCATTAATTGTTTCCCAAAATTGTCCTTCTGAAGTTGAGGCATCACCAATGGTACCAAACGCCACTTCATTACCATTATGGGAAAAACCTTGGCCAAATTGGCTACCCGGGTTTTCTTGTGCTATTTTACGGTATAGTTTAGAACTATAACCCAAACCAATGAGTCTTGGCATTTGACCGCCGGTGCATGATACATCCGAAGCCACGTTCACGAGAGAGGTTTGATCATACCAGGTTCCTTGATCATAAAACCTGGTGGCATAATGACATAAAGCCTGCCTAGCACCACCACAAGGTTCCCTCGTACTATCGCTATCAGCATATAATTGGGCAAAAAACTGATCAGGAGTGAGGGCACCTGAAGCAATCATAAACGTTTGATCACGATAGTATCCTGATCGCCAGTCCCCTTTTTGAAAAGCTTTCGCCATGGCTACTTGGGCAAGCTCTTTTCCTTCGCCTAAAATCGCAATGCCAGCCCGACCTTCAGACACTTCGGTTCTAGCTTGCACAGCTAACTGTCGACTCAAATAGGCCATACCATAGTCATGCCAAGGTGAGCTATGGTTACTCACCGGATTAAGTTGATGGTTATGAGAGGAAAAAAGTTCTGTGAATTTTGTCATACTAATATCCTTATGCTCAGGCGGTGGGTGGTCAGTGATCAAAAATTTAAAAGACAGGGAAAATTATTGATACTTTGCGACACAACAATACAAGGTTGTTATTATACGCTACGAAAACAATTTTGTCTTCAGTCTTTTATCTCAAAGTCTGTTCACTCTTTAAATGCCACCATCACAGCTGTTATGTTGCCATTTTTTGTCATATTCATCTCCGAAAAAACACAACACAAACACACATGACTATCAAGACAGTGAGATATGATTAAATAATCTCAAATTGTGCTGAAAAAAGACGACAAGTGACCGGATGTGGCTCATATCTTATTTTTCTCCCATCATTAGAGATATGATGAATTATAAGCTAATCAAAAGAATAGCCTTAGGTGGCATGGCAGAGATTTATCTGGCCATTGAAAAATCAAATTCCAAACAGCCTAAGATTTGGTGCATTAAAAAGATCTTGCCCGAATACTCTGACGAGCAGGATTACGTGCAAATGTTTGAAGATGAGTTTAATACTCTATCTATGTTTTGTCACGAGAATCTGATTACGGTGAAAGAAATCATCACCATCGATGACACCATTTCGATGGTGATGGAATTTATTCCCAGTGTTGATATTCGCCATATTTTTCAGGCCTGTGAAAACCAAAAAATCAAAATACCTATTCCTATTGTTTGTTATATCATCTCAGCAATAGCTAAAGGTCTCGATTATGTTCATAAAATCACTGATAAAAAAGGTCGAGTGTTGAAGATTATTCATCGAGATATCTCACCACAAAATATTCTTATTTCATTTCATGGTCAGGTAAAAATCATCGATTTTGGTGTTGCTGATAGAAAAAGAAAACAAAACGTCACAAAATCTGGGGTCATCAAAGGAAAATTTTCATATATGTCGCCAGAACAGGTGACCATGAAACCAATCGATCATCGCACTGATTTATTCGCTCTGGGTATTATATTTTGGGAAGCACTCGCTATTCAAAAGCTCTTCCAAGGAGCTAATGAAATGGAGACTATTGAGCTGGTTAAGAAGTGCGAGATCCGTAAAAACATTCAAAATTTAAATCAAGAGGTTGACGACGAGCTCGCAAAGATCATACTTAAAGCCCTCTCAAAAAATATTAACGAGCGCTATCATGACTGTCAAGAATTTGCCACGGCGATAGATCAATATTTAAAGAAAAACTACCAACAAATTAACCCAACGGAAAAGTTAGCTAAATTTGTCAAAACATTACTTCCTGAAAAACACAAAAAAACCAAAAATCTTCTCAACCTGGCCTATGAGGATCATCAGAAAAACCAAAAACGTGAGCAACCAGCCCCGGCAAAACCAAGACAAGCACTACCTAAATCTCGGAAGTTCGTCAAACAATTTGATTCCTCAGCTGTTCCTGATGACAAGCGTTTCAACAATGCTTTTATTATTCCTGATTCACCCATTGAGTCGGCTGAAAACATAGCTCTCAAGCTTGGTAAGAGCAAGCCATTGGCTGTTCGCGATGATTTTGATCTCAATCGATCGACGACGCCTCGTCTCACGACATCAGTAAAAAAGATCAAATCTCAAAAGAATAACCACGGAATATCACCATATGCCCAAGAAGATATGATGAAGGCTTATCAAAAATTAGGTGCGGAAAAAAAGCAGCAACAAACAAAAACCCTACTATCAGTTGTTGCTGCTGTGGTCGTTGTAGTACTTGTTGTCGGCGTGCTCTTTTATGGCACATCTCAAAGTAGTGAAAACAGTATCGGAGATCTGACGGTAAATACCATCCCCAGACATCTCAAAGTCTCACTCAACGGTAAAGCTATTGGTAAAGGACACACAGCCTCACCCCTCGTTGTATCTGCTGATCAGATATTATCAAGCAACAATACCATGGTGTTCTCAAGAGAAGGTTTTCATCCGAGAACCTATGAGTTCTCTCCCGATGAACTCGGTAGCAACGACCAAAGTATTACCATCGCCTTAAAAAGAAAGCAAAAAATGACTTCGATTGTTTTACATATTCACCCTCAAAGCGTCATAAGCTCAGTGAAGTTTAATTTCGAAAACAATCTTTTTAGTGGTAGAATCACGAGGAAAATACCCGTAAAAGTAAGTCACCTACTACATAACAAATCTTATCAAATACATTTTCAAGCCAAAACAAAACACTTTCAATGTCATGTCACCACTTCACGGGAAAAAAATCGGATCTTAAAATACACGGTTTTCATCGATAAAGAAGTGTGCCAAAACGTCTACTAGTGTTTTGTTGATATTGGCGTCAGTATTATTTTGTCAGAGAGGCAACAAAATCAAAGGTCATATCGACCTCGTCTTTGATAACCTTGTCTCCTAATAACTGTGGAGATAACTTTTTAGAGTTGTATTTAACGTTGAACTCAGTTCGATCAAAAGTAAACTTGCCTTTACCGGTAACCATTTGATCTTTTTTTACCAGATCACAAGTAAAAGTCACCGGCTTCGTCACACCTCGGATTGTCATATCACCTGAAACATTATAGGTTGTGCCCTCAGCTTTGGTGAATTTTTTTACCATAAGGGTTGCGGTGGGATGATTCGGCACATCAAAGAAATCATCATTTTTTAGATGCTTCACGATCTTTTGCGCATCTTCTCCCTTCATGTCAGTGTTGGTGATTGAATTCATATCCATCACAACCTGAGCT
The DNA here is from genome assembly GCA_026710525.1 of Pseudomonadota bacterium. GTDB lineage: Bacteria > Bdellovibrionota_B > Oligoflexia > Oligoflexales > Bin106 > Bin106. Next base: position 10,786 of record JAPOQT010000052.1, on the reverse strand, counting down.
GAATGGGGCATATCATTATGATAGAGCACGTAACCACTCTTCACTGATACGTAACCGTTATGAGAGCTGCCAACGAACTTACTGCCTAACCAATAAGCTTTTGATTTCATGTTATCCATCACATACTTCGTCTCTGCCATTTTCATGGTAGCAGACTTATCTTTCGTATCTTTTTTCATCATCTCTTTGCTGTCTTTTGCTGATTTATCATCCTCAGCTTGCAACAGAGTCCCGGAGAACATCACAACCATCATAAGTGCTATCGAAGCAACCCATCTTCCAAATGACCACTTTACTAAACCATTCATACTCATTGACCTCACCTAAAGTTAAAAAAAGCATTATCACCATGCGAACCCATCGCACCACTCAGATAAACTCAAAACATTGTAACATAGTCATGAGATCTCATCTAAAGCAACATATTTTACTCATACCTCTATTGAACATTCTGATCTCATCTATTCAGTGTCATAATCATCTTCTTAAAACCTAACATACAAGGCTTTCCCTCTTTTAAATCATTAAGAAAGACAGCCGATGTTTGAGATTTCTTTCTAGACAAGATTAGCCAACCTAAAACACACAAATACAGAAATAGTCACCTCCTGGCTGGAACGTAGGTTCTGTGATTTCATAGTTAGACATTCACTTGCCATCGTTTCCGGATATACTTTATAAAAAGAGCCACTGTATTAAAAGAACCGCCCACAAAACAAGCGCTAATCTTGTGTTCTGCCATGTGATTTAAGCATAAGTTCATTGCCTCAGAAAAGCTCTCAGACCAGTTGTAGGTTAGATGTTGGGAGTGATGATCGTCATTAACGTTAACGAAAGGAGGGCGATAAGCTCGTGGTTGAAGACTTTGAAACAAAAAAATACGATCAAACTTTGATGTCGCATAACTCAGTATTGTTTGGGGCTCTTTATCTTGTAATAAACCTAGACATGCCACACTTTTTTCTAGTGTGTTGTCATGATCAGAGGTTAAATTACTTTGAAACCAAGAAATAGCTGCGGTTAGGGCTTGATAATTATGGGCTGTGTCGAGATAAAATGTATACTGATCTACTGTGAGCCACTGACCTCTTCCGCGCAACACATTCGGTAAACTATGACAAACTCTTTGTGTGTGATCACAGGTTAGCGTATTATTTTTAGCATCTAATACACCTGGGAGGCCAGAGAGGACCTGAATCACTTTCTGGGCTAAATGATAATTTTCTTTGATGACTGACGACACCAGGCCATGGCGACTGGGTAACCAGCCGGGATATGATCCAGAGTGAATCTGCTCCTGACATACCAGATATAAAGGATTATGCTTTAAGGATCGCCAAAAAACCTTCAGTTCAGGTTCAAAGTGCGCTCTAACTCCTAATACTAATGGCATACCACATCGACGAATGCCTGATTTTGTTTGGGCAATCTCTATGATCGTGTTACCAAGTTGTTGCGTGTGATCAAGGCCGATCGATGTAATCACTGACACAGTTGGCTGTAAGACATTGGTAGCATCAAATTCACCGCCCATACCAACCTCTACTATTGCCACATCGACGTTATGCTCAGCCATGAGACAGAAACTCGACAGAGTCATTAATTCAAAAGATGATAGTTGATGAAATAGCGGCTGATCTATGGTACGTTCTAGATAAAGCACCATGTTAAACAAATCAGCTTCAACAATTTTATGGGATGAAATCTCACATCTTTCAGCCAAACTCTCTAGATGAGGGGAGCTATAAAGCCCAACCTTGTAACCGAGCTCTCTGAGTAGCATATAAAGCATGCCGGCAGTTGTTCCTTTACCATTAGTGCCACCGACTAACACGCTTGTTGTTGAGCTTAAGGGAGAACCCACACACTCATACCCTTGCTTCATCGCCACGAGGGAGTAACCATCCCTTTGCTTATATGGTTGCGATTTAAGGTAAGACGCAGCTCGAATAAGTTCATCACTGGCAGGACGTGTCATCTTGGTTTGCTCCTACGGCTTACTCACATCAAAATCAAAATCGTGATTAACAGTAACATAATGAAAACCATCATAACTCCCGATTCCAACACGGAAGTTAATGTTAACCCTGGTTAGTGAGTAGCGCCCATATATTAAAAAATATGATAACCACAAAAATCAACAGAAATGATAAATAATTGATGATAGTGCCCGAGGGTGATATCGCCGCCATCGGCTATTCACAGGCTATTATGAAAGCTGAGAATATTTGCTATTTTGGTTACTACTCCCATACGACACATTAGCTATCATGACCATGTGAGTGTCAAGGATGAGAGATCTTTTGCCAGTAAATAACCCTGTCCAGATAGAGAGATATCATTACCATCAGCACCTCGTTTTAACATGACAGGTAAAAAAATATATGTTGGGCGCTGATGAACTAAGAAGCCATCAGCAGATCGTTGCCATCCTCATCGACAACAGACACAATTCTAACGACTATTCGAATAACAGGACGATAAATGTTATCCTTCACACAATCCCAAAACTTTTGCGTACAAAAGAAGTAGATCCTCGGGGCCATGTTTGATACCCTAGGCAGGTTATAATAGAGCATGCCAAAACCCTCGGAGCCTATTTCATAAGCAAGCTGTGTTATTTGACTAATCTCATTTTGTTGTATTTCTGCTCTCTCCTGATAATTTGAGCTATATTTCATCTCAAAGATCATTTGGTTATCCAATACAACATCAGCAAATAACTTCTTACCTGTGTGAGGTTTTTTGGGTAATTCAAAATCAAAGTTCCTCATAGTAACGTCACCCCAGATTGACTGACAGAATTTGGCTGATTGATCAATGAGCAGATCCAATTCTGGCACCTGAGAGAAGTCGGGTCTATCTTCTCTTTCACTATATAGGGTTTCATAAATTGACTCATTATGTATCGCGCTGTCTCGAACAACATAAGGTTGCTCTTCTTTGGATTCACAATATCGTTTGAGCTCCTCGACTTTCTCCTGTGGAAGAAGTAGCTGAGGAGACAACACCCTTGCTTTAACTTCCTTCTCTAGTAATTTGCCAATTTCAGGGCCATAAGCGGCCTTTTTAAGGTTTTTCTTCATTATATATTCCTTCCATTAAAACAACGTCTACGACCTGCCTGTGCCGCACCTATCGACACGAAGGTGATTAGTTATCGGTAAAAAATATAAAATCTAATATTACTAAGAAGTTAAGGACGGCGATGAGAGAACAGAGATCTTTGCCAAGGATCGATCAACGAACACACAGAGTTTATTTAACCCAAGACCTAATGACGAAAGTTACTATTATTCACTTGCTATGAAAAACGTCTGTAATACCACTTGAATATCAAAAAAAACTTACCTACAATATGGCATTATGATTTTGGCGTATGCCATGGTGTTTTTTTGTCATTCGTTTTTGTTCGAGTTAGTTAAATAAGGAGTAACTATCATTGCTACCACCTTGGATGGCTGGCTACGAGGGAAAGACCGTTTATCGTGACTATTACTAACTTTTATACACGTTATCCAACGAGGAGATCTCAATATGGGTTCTGGCCGTTGTCCTCACTACGTTCGTCACAGTACATTTAATCGTAAGACCCAACAAATGGAGTTCAGAGACCAGTGCGGGCTTCTACTTAGACGTGCTGCTGGCTCGAAGAACATAAAAAACTCACGAGGAAGTAAGCCACCCCCAGTCAAAAAAAATCGTCGCCATCAAACTGTTGCTAAAATAGAAAACAACGATGACTCCGTGAGCTGTGATCAACTCCCCTTTACAGACACCTTTCACTACTTTGACTGTCCAACTTACCAAGAGACATTTAAGAGTGGTTCCCTGAAGAACAATGCCGTACCAACGAAAAATATTCAATATTCGGATCAGTTCTCAAGCAATTCTTTGAACGACATGGATATGTTGTAGAGTCTATGCCAAAATGATAAAGAGGTTCACCTGAGAATAAGATGATCGATCTTTGAAAAAGACGGCATAAATTCTCGATTAAGGAACACACTGGAATCGTCTTTGAGTGTCAAGTGACCTAACCTTGCAAGTCTATTGATGCTACTGGTATTTAGCTCTGGCGTATGGAGAGTCTTCCGATATTCTTTGGATGGCTGCGTTCTTTGGATCATTTTTTTTTTACAGTCTGCTAACTCTCTCGAGTCCATCTCGTTGGTATGGGCGATATTAAAATCTCACCTGCTGAAATCGGCAGTTGCATCCAGCATCACTTGAATTCTAGTTATCTTGCTCTTCATCTGTTCTCTGGGAATCCGGAAACCTTTCCTTCCATTTTTCCCGTAGTTCCTCTGTGCTTTTTCTCATTAAGGTAGCTACACGATATTTTTTATACGAATGATGACCAGCTTCCATAGAGTTTTTGGCAGCTGTAATCCAACCTAAATGAGGAAAAGTTCTCACCGAGAACACCCCTTCTCCGCAACGGCTTCCCTCAGGATGGAGAGCGTAACCAACGACAGCGATATGGATATTATGATCACTAGCAATCTTTTTTACTATGGGGCCACCAGAATCAGCAGGACATGCTCCTAATGTTATCATTTGATTATGATAATGAAAATTCCCTGTTCCGGTTAATAGCATAAGTTTGCTGTTGATTGCGACTCTGTAAGTAAAATCGTCAAAATATGCTAGCGAATTACTAATATCATCAGCATATTTACTTGTAACTTCTCCTATTTGTGGGTGTGAGATATACTCATTTAATAGAGCTCTTGGTCGAGTCAAATGTGGCTCTTGAGCGGTGAGGTCATCTTGGGAAAACATAAAGTTTGATCTAGAGGCGGGGGGGGGATTTTCTTGGGGAAGGGGTTGATTAAAGTGATTAAAATTTTTCTTTGTTTTTTTTATTTAGGTATTTAATATTTTTACTTTATTTGGTGAAGCAAATAAATTTATCAACTTACCTCTCATTCTGCCACGATAATTTTTTGCAAGATTATTAATTAGGCTAGTTATCCGGTCAGTTATAAAATGATCCTGTTCTCGCATTGCTGTCACAGCGCCACCAAAATAAGACTGGCTAGGATGCTCCTTGCCTACACCATGCAGATATAGAGTACTAGCCATTATTTTATCTCTATCTTTATAACCTCGCCAGGTACTCATATGGTTATCCTGAAACTGAGAGTCTGGGAGAGTCGCTTCGCGAAAGAATGGTTTTGTAGGAGGAACGTTAACTTTGATGAGAGCGATATCATTCACCTTTACCTGGGTCAAATTGTGAAAAAGATCGGAGGGAATAAAATCAGAAGGCACTAAGACTGAATCTGGGTCAACAAAATAGTGCTTATGCATGACTATAGCATCGATATTCATCGAGTGTATAACACTCTCTTTTTGCTTGCCATTGACCCGATCCCAACTGTTATAGCGTAATCGAAAATTACTAAATTCATTGTCTAAGTCATCAGCACACAAAGTATTCGTCAAACAGTGAGCCGCTGTTAAAATATAGCCACCGCCAATATGTGCACCTGAACAAAAGCCTTTACCATCATTATGGATAAGTGAAAATAATTCGACAAAATAACCAGGGAGATCCTCGAATTTTTTGTATTCTATGCCACGCCAGGCTGATAGTTGAGCTAGTTCCGAGCTCTCATTTGGCGGTGCCATACAAGCGGCACCGAGGAAAAGGCTCGCAGTGATGATAATGTGATAAAAAAACGAGATGGGAGTGGGGGGGTAAAATTATTTTTTATTTTATTGAAAATAAGTCGCATGAACTTCCTCATAAATCGTGAACATTAAAATACAATATAGATACACAAAGCCCCTGTTAGTTACCTCTCGGTGCTACCATAAGTAGCTAATAGATTTTTTGAAAAATCTTATATTATTAAGTAGTTTGTCACTCAAATGAGTTCAGTTACTGAAGATTTTCGCCGCTAAAACATCAAGGTCTGCAACCAACTAATGGTGTAGTCAGTAATGAGAATAACTGAGAGAGAAGTTGTCACCGCCGATGCTGTTGCTTGCCCTACCCCCTTCGTACTGCGTTTTGCATTAAAACCCTTATAACAGCCAACAATAGATAAAATAAAACCAAAAATACTTGATTTAATCAGTCCTGATATCAAATCATCTGGCTTAGCTAACCAAGGGATTTTATCGAAAAAAACACCAGCATCTACTTGAAAAAATAACACCCCCATCACATAAGTACACACGAGACTCACCCCTATAAACCACACCACAAGCAGGGGTAACATTATGGTGGTAGCAAGCACTCTGGGGGCAACAAAATAACTAATAGGATTCACTCCCATCAGATTTAAAGCGTCAAGTTCTTGGTTGATTCTCATCTGAGCCATGTCAGCAGCCATAGCCGAGCCGGTGCGGCCAACGACAATAAAAGCTCCAAGGACCGGAGCAATTTCTTTTGATAAAGTGAGGGTGGCAGCAGCACCAAGTAAGCCTTCGGCACTGTACGACTTAAATAAATCACTGAAATGTACGCCAAATATCAAACCAGTTGAGGCACCAGCCAGCATAATAATAAAAGATGATCTAGACCCCACACTGTCGAGTTGTTCCAAAAAAATTTGATAAGACTGACGCAACTGGAGCATCCCCTTCATGGTCCTCGCAAAAAACAAAACAAACCGACCAAAATGAATGAATCTCTCAAACACAAATTGGCCCATGCGAGTCAGACCATTCCGCAGAAGCAAGGGCATGCCTCTCGGGATGGATGATTTACTTAATTTTTTCAACATATTTCTGGGTCCTCGTGTCAATTTTGATCACATCACCTTCTTTAATATGAAAAGGCACTGCCACCGTTAGACCAGTACTCAGTTTTGCAGGTTTACTACCACCAGACGCCGTATCTCCCTTGATGCTTGGCTGGGTTTCTGACACCTCAAGATCGACAAAGTTATCCACCTCAACATTCAGTGGTTTACCTTGATAAATCATGACCTTCACCGAAGCACTTTCTTTCAGAAAATACTTTTTATCACCCATATCTTCAGCGCTTAAGGCGATTTGATCATAGGTTTTTTCATTCATAAAATGATAGTCTTGGCCGTCTGAATAGAGATACTGCATGGTGACCAGTTCCACATCAGGCACCCCTAGTTTATCGACACCTGCCTTAAAATTGAGTTCTACGATTTTACCACTCTGTAAGCTTTTCAGCTTCGTTTTCACAAAAGCTGAGCCTTTACCAGGATTAACATGCTGACACTCAACAATTATCCACAGCTCATCTCTATATTCAACACGAAGACCTTTGACAAAATCTGTCGTTTGATACATGTTTACTCTCCTTAGGGATTAATGTCATAAAATGAGGATTAAGATAGGGTCTTTAAATTTTCTCAACATACAATTATTATACACACTCGAACTGTCCGTCTTTTGCCCCTGGCAACTATCATAAAAATACTGAGAACTGAGACTTGATTTTAAGGATGAACCATGGCTACCCATAATTCAACTCCTATTCACTTTGATAAAAAACATCGTCAAACCTTGATGGTATCAGCGATTATATCGTCCATGAGTCTGGTCGGAATTTTATTCTCACTGTCTATTTGGAGTTATTTTTGTAATCACAAGTTGATGGCATGCTTTGTCGAACCTGAACCTGTTTCTTTTGTTTTTTATCTCTTGATGGCCACGATTCGCCCTTTTACCCTCCTCCCTCAGAGTTTATTCTGGCTCATGTCCGCTGCCACCTTCTTTACTGGGCCATCCGTCTCACCTATTTCGTTTATTTGTGGCGTTATTTTACTCCTTATTAGCTCTCCCCTCTCGTTTATTCCAGTCTATTTCCTAGGATTAGGTCTTTATCATAGAGTCACCCAACCTTGGTTTCTCACCCACTTACCGAAAAACATTAAAAAAACTCAACAAAATGCGTTTTCTCTCGTCTACCAAACAAGACTATTATGTTTTGTCTATCACGATCTCATGACTTTGATTTATGGTGTTTTTGGTCTGCCATTTAAAACATCTCTCCGCGCTTCTTTTCTATGTGAAGCCCTGAGAATTGTTTTATTTTCCCTGTTATGTCTTAAATTTCACCCAGTCATTGCCCTAGCTTTTACCTTTATGAGTACCTTAGTTATTCAAATGACTATCATGATAGTGAAACAAATGACGAGCTTACTCAAAGGATACTCTTACCTGAATACCTGCAAGCGACTCTGGCACGAAGCTTTTTCTGAGATTAAAGTGAATAACATGACCACCCATTCCTACCCTGAGTTTCATGGTGACAGACCTCCCATTCTTCTTCTCTATGGCTTTTTTGCTTCACGCAGAACCGTCGTTGTGATGGAAAAACTCCTCAAAATGAAAGGATATGAGGTATTTACCTTGAATTTAGGAGGCCTGTTTGATGTCTTTTTTACCAAAAGCATTCCTAAGTCAGCCAAGCAACTCGACTATATGCTGAGTGATATTATGCAAAAAACAGGTATTAAAGAAATTTCGATTGTCGCTCATTCAAAAGGAGGATTAGTGGCAGCTTGGTGGTTATTAAGATATCAAGGTCACCGTTACTGTCGTCGTCTCATTACCTTGGGTTCACCTTTTGGGGGTACTTTCTTTACTTGGATTGCGTTAATTACCCCCTTAGGCTTATTTTGGCAAGATGTTTGGCAGATGAGGCCAAACTCTCGTCTCCTGAAAGCTCTCCGTGACTCTTATATTCCCAAGAGCCTCAAAATTTATTGTATGTACTCTTGCAGAGATAGGATTACCTATCACAAGAAAGGTGTTTTTCAAGGTGCTTACGGTCACATAAAAAATATTGTGGCTGTACCGATGCACCGGATTGCCCACTTTCAGTATATTTATAAAAAGTCGGTGATCGAAAAAATTGATCGCATTCTCTCTGATGGGGATTAACACCACTCTTAACACCCAGTTTTATTAGCAATAACTATGATAAAATCCTCCTATCTCCTTATGGTTGCCTGACACATTTTTTTTAGCCGTTTTTGGATACCTATTGCCTGATTTACCAGCACTTCATTTCCTTAGTCGCTCCTTAACAAGTCAGTTTACTGGTTATCCGGGACTCGTTAGTATCACAGTTTTTTTGTTCGGCGCGGTATTAGGGAGTTTCGCCAATGTGCTCATTTACAGACTCCCTGAAAAAAATCTGCTCAAACAAACAAGAAGTCACTGTCGGCACTGTGGAGCCATGATACCTTTTTGGCTCAATATTCCTCTGTTTTCCTGGTTTCTACTCCGAGGTAAAACAGCCTGTTGTCAACAACCTTACTCTTGCCAGTACCCCCTAGTTGAATGGCTTACGGCTTGTGGTTTTGTCGCTATTTACTGGTATCATCCTTTTTTGAATACGAATGATAATAGTTTATCCTTAACATCATCCGAGGCATTGGTCCGCTTTATCCATAATGGCTTATTTTTTTATGTTCTCCTTGTGGGTTCATTTATTGATTTTCGGCTAAAAATCATTCCAAATATTCTCACAGTCGGTTTAATTGTTACGGCGCCGATATGGATCTTTATTCACCCAGAATTAAGTGCCAGCAGTTCTTTACTCGGTATTCTCCTGGGAGGTCTTATTCCTCTCAGCATCTCACTCATATACCGAATCCTGAGGGGGCGGGATGGTCTAGGCTTAGGTGATGTTAAACTGTTAGCTGGTATGGGTGGTTGGCTTGGCTACCAATCGATTATTCCCACCCTCTTTACCGCTAGTATTGTCGGTAGTGTCTTAGGAATCACTCAGATTATTCTTAGTCGAGGGAAACTCGGTAGTCAAACAGAAATTCCTTTTGGCCCTTATCTCGCTTTTGGTGCTCTACTTTGGCTATACACAGGTACTCATGTTATCGAGTTAATGTTTTTCAATGTTTTACCATGAAAGGATGAATGATGGACCATTTGACTTCTGAAGACTTATCAGTGAGTCACAACAACAAGGCGCCTATGACTAGCGATGTCATTAAAACCGAATGGGTAATTGCTCGGGATATTAATGCTCATGGTAGTTTGTTTGGCGGCACTCTCCTCTCTTGGGCTGACGTTACCGCAGCTTTATCGGCGACAAAATTTTCACAGCGCCCTGTGGTCACAGCATCCCTCGACGCTATGAGTTTTCTCAAACCTATTAAATTAGGTTGGATTGTCACCTTACAAGGTCGAGTCAATGAGAGTTTTAACACGAGTATGGAGGTGGGGGTCAGAATCACATCTTTGGACCCGAAAACAGGTCATGTCTATCAGAATTCTCGTGGTTATTTTACGTTGGTCGCCCTGGACGAACATATGAAGCCGATACAGGTTCCTGATCTCGCTCCCGTCTCTCAAGATGACTACCGGAGACAAAAAGCTGCCCAAATGAGACGAGAAGCTCGTATTAAACTAAGAAACGCTCATATCAAACAAGCACGTGGGATTCACTAGGTATCATGTTAGGATGAGGGTATTATTAGTATTAAACCGAGGAAACCTATTGTGCGAGGGACGAGCAAACAAGTGATTATCTTCCCTATGATAGTCGCCATACTCAGCTTCACCATCCTGGCTAGCCCAAGCCTAGCGGAAAATCAAGAACCACTACCTCCCGTCCCTCTTCCTGAAATCAATAATGTCGAAAACACGAATATCTATTTGATTACTGTGGGTCTTGGCCCAAGTCTGCATGCCCGTTATGGAGATAGCAATCACAGCGATCGTCATATGGCTCTTTGCTTTATAGGTGCCTTGATAACCAATAGCATCCCCTGGTCGTATCGACTTGATTTGGATAATATGGGTTTTCCACTTGATGATAGGT
>JAPOQT010000051.1 GCA_026710525.1 Pseudomonadota bacterium | reverse complement strand
TCAATTTTTGGAAGTTTTTATCTGCTTCTGCCTTGTCTTTTTCATTCTGTTCTTTCAATTGCTGGAAGTTTTTATCTGCTTCTATCTTGTCTTTTTCGTTCTGTTCTTTCCATTTTTGGAAGTTTTTATCTGCTTCTGCCTTGTCTTTTTCATTCTTTTCTTTCAGTTGTTGGAAGTTTTTATCTGCTTCTATCTTGTCTTTTTCATTTTTCTCCCATCTAGCCTCAGCTCGTTCCCATCTAGCTTCAGATCGTGCCCATCTAATATCAGCTCGTTCATTGCTATCACGTATGGCTATGATAACACCTTGCAAGATTTTTGCCATCTCGTCAAGATCATAACGCAAATTGTCTATTTTACTATCAAGGTAACGAAGATCTTGTGCTTCACTCATGTTATTTATCCTATATGTTTAGTCGTTCAATATCGTTATATTCATCTAGATCTAGCATCATGCTTACTATAAAGAGTGTCTCTCATGTGTGAGGGCAACTCTTAGGTTCTTGATTAGTATACTTAACTTATCGAATCAAATCAATATTTATTTGAGATAAAACTGAGTAGCTGCCATATTTAAGAGAATTTTTATAAGCTATGGTTGATGCTCCTTGGATAATCACTACCTTTGCCATAGACCGTTCTGATAAACATAACTACCAGTTCCTCACGGAAAACTCAACACCCAAAAATCGCCAATAACAAAATCCTATTCAAGTGATTTATGAGTGAAGATGGTAATATTTCCGTTATATCTTTATATCATTTGTCGATGAATGTTCCTGGTATTAATATCAAAAATCAAAGCATCATCATCTCATACAGTGAAAATCATCGTGTAAGAGATAGAAGCAAAAAACAAAAAATCTCGAAACCCTGTTTCCGGTGGCAAGTAAAGAAGACAAGATAACCGCCAGCAATATTTAGACAAGTATAAGGCTTAAGGCGCGTTAGACAAAAAAAATTCTGCCGGATAAAGATGATTCTTATATCGCCTACCCAAAGAAAATAGCAAAAGATACACAGTGGGATGGTATATAAGCCTTTGTCAAATCGGACCGCAAAACCACAATTCACGATTAATCGTCATTGAAGATTTTTTTAGAATCAAGTAAATACTCTGACTTCGATCTATCACGGGAAAACAGGGGGAAGATAGTCATATATTTATTTATTTTTTATCTATACCTTATTCAAGTATGCTGAGCTAGAGCTCAAGAAAGTTGATATTTTTATGATCCTAATCATTATTACAGAAATAATAGGGCGTCGCGCCCCCAAAAAATCTGTTATTCAAGTGGGTTAAGATTTTTACTCAATGTGAAATGTTACAGACAAGGATAAAAGCAAATCTCAGGGGTACTCCTACTACGACTATGAAAGAGATGCTATCACCCGTTTAAAATGATTTCCTCTGTCAATAAAACTCCGATATGCATCATAAGACTCGCCACCAGGCGAAAAAAGAATACACTTAATGTGATTCACCCTTAAATAGTCGGTAATATAACCACCACCCACACCCGTTAACTCATCAAGGGTTGCTATTAACACCACCGTGTGATTTTTGGCTGTTATGATCTGTGACAAAATTTGGTTGCGATGGCGACCAAAAATCACCACGTAACTTACACAATCAAAAGATGACACATCTAGCCTTGAGCTGGCACAAGGAATACCACCAAGAATCAGTAAAGTCTTTACTCCAACAAATTCCTTTAAAGCAAAAATCGTAGCGGCCCAATTAGTGGCTTTTGAGTCATTGATCACCATCACATCTGGTAACTGGGTAGGCACTCTCTCACAACGGTGAGGCAACCCAACAAAGTCTTTGAATAGTTCTAAATATGCGCTAGCATCTATCTGAGAGGATATGGATTCATAGGCCCTGAGATCCTGACCTTTGACTTGAAAAAGATACTGAGCAAAATACTTCACAGCCAAAAAAGCCATTTTCTTTGCTATTAAAACCGACTGATCCTCACAAACAGTCTTTGGCTGGTAATCACCAAGAAAAAGATCAAATTCTTTTTGGATTTCCAGAACAGCTGGTGTGGTAATTAACACTGGAAAGCCCGAAGACCATGATGCGGTCCTGTTTTCAGACTCTATAATACGCCATTTAACACGGTAGTATTGCTCCGGGCTGTGATGACGATTTAGATGACTCGGAGAAAGATTTGTGATCACACACACGGGGGAAGTTAGCAAATATGAATGGGCTAGCTGAAAACTAGATATTTCCATAATATAACCACAGGATACGTCTTTCTTTTTATTATCTAAGCCTTGCTGTAACTCATCACAAGCCACTTGACTCACAGGATAACCATAGTTACCCATAATTTTTAGATCTATTCCTAGCTGTAAAAATCCGTGGCGAATCATAGCACACATACTAGACTTACCATTGGTCCCAGTGATCGCTAACACGGGCTTATTAATATGAGGAAGAGCTAAATCAACTTCACTCAGCTGTTTGTGATGACATGCGTTCAGCAAGGCTTGATAAGTGGCGCCTTCTTCAACAATACCTGGGCTTGCCACTAAATAGGCATCTAAACAACTTAACTTAGTTAGGGTTTGATGTGACAGAGTGCCACTTTCGGCCGCTAAAAACACAATCTGAGGACAATTTTGCAGGTCACTTGGAACATCTTCTTTTACCTTAAAGTCATCCCAAACATATACTTGATATCCTAGCCTAACAGCTAATCGAGAAGCTGCTATTCCT
>JAPOQT010000050.1 GCA_026710525.1 Pseudomonadota bacterium | reverse complement strand
ATATTTTAGTGTATCCACCACCATCGGCACCAACACAAGAGGTACAACAACCTGATCCGAAGGATGATCAGGCTGATGATTCAGATAAAAATTTGGCTGATGACGCTCTTGTGAAGGACGATCAAAGTAACCAACCAATAACCAATCCGAACATTCCGCGGTCACAGTCACCTCAGCGACCACCCATCACAGATCAAGCACCGCCGTCAGGAGGCACCCCCATTCCTCTCATACCCGATCCAGGTGGCGGAGTTGTCACAGCACCGATACCAGTAGCTCCTGATACTCAACCAACAATACCAAACATTATTCCTAACACTCCTTATACCCCGGTGGCAGTCAATGATAGTGATGTCCACACAGATACGGGTGGTGGTCCGTGTAATTCAGGATAATGAAGGTTCACGAGAGTAAACAGTTTGTGAGTTGCTATTTCTTAGGTGATGAGGCACCAGTTTGGTGTGTGGGACTCTGGCCAATAGCATCTTTTCGTGATAGCTTAAGGCGTCCTTGTCTATCAATATCGATGACTTTGACAATAATCTCTTCACCTTCACTCACCACCTCACCAACACTTTCGATTCTTCTAGGTTCAATTTGTGAAATATGAACCAGTCCTTCAAGGCCAGGCTTAATTTCAACAAAACAACCAAAATCAACGATCTTCGTGACTCGACCAAGGTAGATTTCACCAGCTTTTGGCTCTGCTGTAATATGACGAATCATCGACTTAGCTGCTTCAGCAGATGTGGAATCGTGAGCAACAATGCTCACGACACCATTATCTTCAATGTCAATTTGCACCCCTGTGTCAGCGATGATTTTTTTAATGGTCTTGCCTCCTGGGCCAATAATATCTCGTACTTTATCAGCAGGGATTTTCACCTTAAATATTTGCGGCGCATAAGGCGACACTTTACCAGGCGAGCTAATGGTGGTTGCCATATGAGTTAAAATGTGCTGACGGGCGACTAACGCTTTAGTCAGGGCTTCTTTAAGAATATCCTCCGTGATTCCCGGGATTTTAATATCCATTTGGAGGGCGGTAACACCACTTGAACCACCGCAAACCTTAAAATCCATATCACCTAAATGATCTTCATCACCAAGAATATCGGTGAGAATGACATGATCATCATCACCCTTAACCAGTCCCATAGCTATACCAGCAATGGATTCTTTAATATCAATACCAGCATTTAAGAATGCTAAAGTCGTAGCACAGACGGTTGCCATCGACGAGGAACCATTGGATTCAAGTACCTCAGAGACAAGACGAATAACGTAACCAAAATCTTCAAAGTCTGGCATGGCATGAGCAAAAGCTTTCTTCGCGAGAGCACCATGGCCAATTTCTCGTCTTGAAGTAGAGCGCGGCATATTCGCCTCTCCAACACAATAACTAGGAAAGTTGTAATGGAGCATAAATGTGTCATCCGAGTCTTTGCTATGTAATGTTTCATAGCGTAATCGGTCGTTTAATGATCCGAGTGTGACTGAAGCCAGAGCTTGGGTCTCTCCTCGGGTAAACAGTGCTGAACCATGGGTGCGCTTTAGGACATTCACTTCCGATTGTAATGGTCGGACCTCATCCATATGACGACCGTCAATGCGCTGTTTTTGCACGAGAATAAGATCCTTTAATAATTCGTGTTTAAGCTCTTCAATACACTGACTCAAAGCGCTTTGTGTGGTTGCTGCCGTCGGGTCGTACTGATGAGTATCACTCTGATTTTGCAGCTTGTCAGTCAAAGTCACTAACACTTGTTCATACACACTGTGTTGAGCTACCGAGAGTTTACGAGTTCGAGCTTGTTTTTCTTTGGTACTCAAAGCGTCTTTGATGCTGTTAGTACCATACTCACGAACAAGGTCCATCAGTGTTTGGTCCGTTTTCTTAGCTTCAAAAGACATTTTCTCTTTGCCAATGTTATTCACCAAGTCTTGTTGCATTTGCCAGAGATCAGACATTTGACTGACACCATAAGAAATAGCTTCAATCATCTTCTCTTCAGACAAAAAGTTAGCAGCTGCTTCAACCATCAGCAAACCACCTGGTTTGGCAGCAATCGTTAAATCTAAATCGCTCTTATCAGTTTGTCCCGGGTTCAGAATAAATTGATCATCTGAGTAACCAACCAAGAGGGATGCCACCGGGCCATGAAATGGAATATCGCTGATCATGAGAGCTGTTGCAGCGCCCACCATAGCGAGGGGGATCGGATTATGATTTTTCTCATAAGAGAGCACCGTGCACTGGATAACCGTATCATGAAGAAAACCTGCAGGAAAACAAGGGCGTAACTGACGGTCGATGACTCGAGCGATGAGGGTTTCATGATCTGCGGGCCTACCTTCTCTTTTGCGATACCCTCCAGGTATTCGGCCAGCGGCGTAAAATTTTTCCGTATAATCAACACCTAATGGAAAAAAGTTTTGATGAGGCTTAGCTTCATAGGAAGCGCAAGCTGTGACCAAAACTTGGGTTTCCCCTGATTGTACCATCACCGAACCATTAGCTTGTTTGGCGTACTTTTGGAATTCAAATTTCCAGGTGTGATCACCGACCTGGATTTCTTTAGTTAATGACATAGATTTGTTCTCAAATAAATAGTTAATAGGTCGCTTTTTGTTCATACTGTATGACAAATGAAAGTCGATGTCTCGCTAAGGATGGTCAAGGCTTGGTTTATAGGTGCCACTGTAAAAAATCACCATAAACCCGGGCCAGGAAGAGCAACCACCAGTACTGAAGCAGAAAAAGTTAGGTGTCTTTAAAGGTCACTCCCGGATCTCACTTTCGGATACCTAACTTAGTAATAAGTGTCTTGTAGTTGTTAAAATTCTTCTTTTTCAAATAATTAAGTAGGCGCTTTCTCCTTCCCACAAGTTTAAGTAGTCCCATTCTCGAATGAAAATCTTTTGGATGCTGAGTGAAATGATGATTAAGATATTTTAAGCGATAGGTGATGAGGGTAATCTGAGCCTCAGGTGATGCTGTATCACTTGGGTGAAGTTGCCCATCTCGTAGGGAATTTTGCTTTTCAATTTGGCAGAAAATCACGATTTGTTTTTACTCCTTACACAAAAAAATAATACTCAGTTTAATGAGGGTGTTAATCATAATCCATATCTAAACAGTGGTGGCCTGAGTCATGGTTAAGCTATTAAGACCAACAGCAGCCTCCTTAGGTCGCCAAACATAGACTAGCCAGTATGATACCATATAATCCCTGAGCGACGGCTCTATTATAGAAAGAAAATCATAGAGTGCAAGTTAAAAAAAATTCACCCCTAAATAAAATTAGCGATCGCCATGGAACACAACTTGAGTGTCTAAAAAATTTAGCCATTTTTTAGGCGGTAAATTCCTTGGTAACAAAGGTAAAAACCTCTGAATATTGCCGGTGCTGATCTCACTTTACTACCATTAAATAGTGTCATAGGTAAAGCAAAAATATAAGCAAAACAAGCTGCTTTGGTTTTGGCGACGTCTAAAAAATAGTACTTGTGAGACACTTGTACCATAGGATAACTCGTATCACTAATAATATCCTTAGAGAGTAAGTTACTGCACCTTAGCAAAATGACACTGAAAAATTCATTGCTGATTTTATGATAAAATCAGCATCCATTTTCTTAATATCAAATAACTAAAGATAAGATATAAAAAATAATTTATTTTTTATTAAATTTATGATACTATGAATATGGCATGTGTCGGCTGATAGCAGACAAAAAGAAAAGTAAGAGAAACAAACTTAAAATTTCATAACCTTCAGCAAGGAGGAAATAGATCATGTTCGAAGTGGGAAGTAAAGCCGCCTACCGGTCTCATGGTATTGTTAAAATATGTGGCATTGAGTCCAAACATGTTGGTGGTCAAAAACAGAATTTCTATATTCTTCATATTTTGAACTCTGGAGTAAGAATCATGGAGCCTGTTGCATCATCACATGAGATGATGAGAGCCATTGTGAATAAAGACACAGTGGATCAGGTCTTTGGCACTTTAATGCGGCCGGTTGAGATCATTAAAAGGTCCTGGAATCAAAGACATAGGGAATATCTGGAAAAACTAAGTACTGATTCTATTATTAAAGTGGCTGAAGTTTTGCGAGATCTGTGGTGGCAAAAACAAGTCAAAGCTATGAGTCTTGATGAGAAGATCATGTATCAGAAAGCGATCTCGTTTTTACGAGAAGAAATTAGTGTCGCGAGAGATCTTGACTCAGAAGTAGCCGAAGCATTGATTATTCAGTGCTTAGAGAAAGCTTACCTCGAAAGTGACGATGTTATCGAAGGTATCTCTTCTTGAGTATTTGAAAGACAGGGAAAAAATGTTAATTAACGAAGAAAAAAGTGGCAGCGGCGGAAGGATTCGAACCTTCGAATGCAGGAATCAAAATCCTGTGACTTAAACCACTTGTCGACGCCGCTACTATCATCCTTCACCGCCAAAGAATCATCTCTATTATATACGATGAACAAGGTTACTCAGCAAGACCTATCATACATTCCTATCTGGCGCATAAACACCCCAGTGTCAAACACCTTATCATAAATCAGAGAAAATTTAAAGATGTTATCAGGGTCATCGGTTTTTTTGCTGTGCCCTAGAAGACCTATGATTATGATATAGCTGCCAAGCTTTTAAATCTAGAGAACTCACCAATGCTTTTTCAAGATCATGACGACCATGCCAGGATCCTCCCTGATGATGTTGTCTTTGATAACAGTCGTTTTGGTGCAACATAACATCTAGGGTGATTTTATATTGGGTAATGGCGTGGGAAAAACAACCAAGATGATGACCTAACCTAGGTGGTGAAGGTTGAGTTATGAGTTCCAGAGGAAAACCATAAGAATTCTTCAGGACCGGGAAATCCTGGGGTCTGTGAACAAGCAATAATTTTCCTTGGTGGGTGTGGATATGAACCTTGAGAAACAGGTCTTTTTTAGTTTTTTTTCGTCGTTTTTTAGGATTAGAGACCACTTGATTATTTTGCCTAGCAAGACATACGTCACATAGGGGACACTCGGAGCAAATAGGATCTTTCCTACTGGTGCAAATGGTTTGTCCAAGCTCCATGAGGGCCTCGTTAAATAAACCGCTAGGCAAGGGCGTCATAACAGTGCGTAATAACTTTGTTAAAGGAGCGGCAAAAAAAGGATCTTCTATATCTAAACGGAGATCTAACAACCGACACATGACTCGTTTAACATTGCCATCAATGGCTGGCACCGACTCACCAAAACAAATACTAGCAATTGAGGCGGCTGTATAGGGTCCTATGCCACCAAGTTTCAGCAGTTCTCCATAGGATTTTGGTAAAGATCTTTGCTTCTCTACCAAGGATTTGGCTGTCTGATACAGGGTGCGAAATCGACGGTAATAACCTAAGGAGGCCGTGTATGAAAGTACCTCTGCTTCGGTCGCCGCAGCGAGATCAGATAGTGTGGGAAAGCGGGCAATAAAATGAGAATATTTCGGCAAAACACACTGGATAGTGGTTTGTTGCAGCATAATCTCAGCCACCCAGATCACATAGGGATCGTGTGTGTTGGCAAACTTTTGGCGCCAAGGATGATTCATTCTGTGGTGCTGATGCCAAAGAATAAGTTTTGAGCCAAAATCATCTTGAGAAAAACCTTGAATATTTTTTTGAATTCGATCCACATGGGGCCTGTGAATTACTTTGACAAAGACTTTTTACTTGGTTGACGTGACTTTGATTGACTTCGGCTCTTGTTAATTGATGATAACGGCTTCGCCTTTGGTGACTTCTTTACGTTTTTGGTTGATTTTTTTTTCTGACTATTTGAGGTTTTTGTTTTTGATGGCGAGGCCCCCTTTTTCTTAGGAGCTGGTTTATTTGTTTAGCTATCTGT
>JAPOQT010000049.1 GCA_026710525.1 Pseudomonadota bacterium | reverse complement strand
GCTCATGTAATGTTTTTTCAGCTCTTGGATACTTTCTTCGATTTGGTAGGGGGTAATTTTCTTGGGCCAACCAATAAGATTTTTTTGTTGAAAGTAACCGCTTAATTCATGATCTTGTAATAATTTTGCTCCGGTGAGTTTGACATATTTCACTTCAATATAGTCGCCGAGATCAATAGAGAAGCCATAGATTTTTTTACGATGGTCTTCGTCTTCGATAATAGATTCCGAGACTGTGACAAAGTAATTTTTTTTTAATAGGAAGTCTTTGATCTTAGCTTTCACAAAGCTCGGATTCACGGTTGATGGTTTGATTAATGCTTGGATTTCAGTCACAATATCTTCGTGATCCTCCATATTATTCATAGGTTGTTGTTCTGGTTGAATAGTGAATTGATATTCAATGATGGGGCCTAGTTCGCCATCGATGGTCATGATGGCTGTTCTGAGGTTGTTTGAGAGTTGGTAAGCGGCCTTTTCAAGAGTATGTTCAATATAATGCTTTGCTTGATAATAGGAGGTAAGAGCTGAAAAATAACTACGAATGAAGGCCTGACTACAAGGTTTATTTTCATAATTCATAATATCAGTAGGTATGGGAAAGCTAGCTTCAATACTTGTCACCCGACAAGGTTGGCCAGTTTTAAGGGTAACGTTCACGGTGATTTTATCGTTATGACGTTGATGGTTTAAAGAGAGTATAGGAGCGAAGTAGCCTTGGAGGCGTAGTGTGTCTTTGATGGTTTGCTCAATGTGTTGTAGTGTTTTTTCAGAGTAGGTTTTGCCATAAAAATAATGGAGTTTACTCATAATTCTCTGGCTGATCCTTGATTTAGCCATTTGTAAGTTGATTTTATAGAGATAATCGGTTTTAGGAGCACCATTTAACTGAGCACAGTTAAATAGCAGCAGAATAAAGACTGTGGTGAGCCAGCCAAATACTGTCGAGACAGTTGATAAAAAATAAAAACGCTTCATGCCCCTGGCTCGTACGTAGTTTTATGGTGATCCTCATGGTGCTAGAGATTATACACCAGAAAACAGGGCTGAGAAAAACAGTACAGCTAAGATGGCGATAATCACACCAAGATCAGCTTTGATGATTTTGCTAGCGGTGGTTAAGCGAATATTCTTTAAGCAGGTAAGTTGATCAGGATGGAAAAAAGTAACGCTAATAACCGGCACAGTTTTATGGTAGTGCTCGAGGGTGGGGTCACTTTCGAAATAGAGTAGGGCATTTTGCTCAGCTAAATAAAATCTCAGATAAAACAAGATCCCAGAGCCGAAAAGAATGAGAATAATCAGCCAAATATTTGCAGAAATCACAGCGAGAGCAAACGTGATCAAAAAAAAGGCGATTTCAAGAGGAGCTCTCATCCAACTATAAGGCCCTGTCATTTTGAGTGGTGCCTTTTCGCCAGGAAACTGCGGAAATAGAAGATCATTGATCTCATAAACATCTTTTAACCATGACTGAGTGATCACTTTTAAAGTGTAACCACAGAGGAGCATCGGTAGGCCTATTAACATGCTAAATGCTGTTGGCTGCGCCATTAAGATCAGTATGAGGCCAAGGACTAAGTACAGTGGGTACTTGCGGTATTGGTAGAATAACTGTTTAGACCAATGTTTTTGCATGGTTGATCATCAAATAAAACGAGTAAGTTAAATCATCAGTAACTCAAGTACCATCTTACTCAGCAGTATGATGGTAAACAAAAGCCACAGGAAAAGTCATAGTAAGTTAATCGTATTCCTCTTAACTAGGACTGTGACAAGTAATATAGAGTTGAAACAATCACAGTCAACGTCAACTGACGGCCAAACGAGCAAATAAAGTTACGATACTGTTTCTTTCGATCTCACCTTGCCCCTCTCTTGGCTAGCTTTTTGTTGGCGGTCGTATTTTAAGGTGATCATAAAAGGATTTTGCTTGGGGTTATCCACATTTTCGGTGACATGAATAGTGGTTTTGGCACGCGGTTGATGATCAAGTATGGTCTGACTAATGGGCTTGCGAATGTTTTCTTGGATATATCCTTTGAGTGGTCGAGCACCATAGATGGGATTAAAGCCTTTGGCGGCTAAAATAGCAATAATTGACGGCTCATAACTCAGATTAAACCCTTTTTCTTTTAGTTTTTTTGCCCGCTCTACAAGATGAGCCTTAACGATTTGCTCGGCGACATTCAGATCCAGTGAACGAAAAGTAATAATATGGTCGATTCTTCCCAAGAACTCAGGGGAGAAGCTTTTTTGTAAAGCTTTGAGAGCATTGTGATGACGTCTTTCAGTACTTTGATCAAAACCAATCTTCCATTGGGCCATCTCTTCAGCACCAACATTAGACGTCATAATAATAATAGTGCCTCGGAAATCAGCTTCTCGGCCATTACTATCAGTGAGAACCCCTCGATCCATGATCTGTAAAAGAATATTATGGACATCAGGATGGGCTTTTTCTATTTCATCAAATAAAATGACACAGTGTGGTCTTTGCTTAACCTTTTCGGTCAGGAGTCCACCGTTATCATAACCAACATAACCGGGAGGAGCACCAACCAAACGTGACACGGCATGACGTTCCATGTATTCTGACATATCAAAGCGGTGCAGAGGAACAGAAAGAATGTGAGCCAGTTGCAGGGATAGCTCGGTTTTACCAACACCAGTGGGGCCAGCAAAAAAGAACACTCCTTGAGGTCGATTATCGTCCCCAAGTCCCGTGCGGGCTAATTTAACCGTTGTTTCAACAGCAGCCACAGCATGATCTTGACCAAATACTCGTGAGCTGAGTCGGTGTTTTAGGTTTTTGAGGTTTTCATAATCAGAGGCTCGCAGGTTTTCCTCGGGAATCGAAGCTAATTGAGCGACAACCCTTTTAACGTCCACAATACCAGCAAGTCGTGGGCTATTTGAGCGATAAGGTTTTTTGAGAGAAAACGAGGCACCAACTTCGTCAATAACGTCGATGGCTTTATCGGGCAAACGTTTTTGTGGCATGTACTTATGGGAGAGTTGGACGGCAGCTTGTAAAGATGTTTGGGAGTACTTGATGTTATGAAAAGACTCAAAACGATCCTTAAGGCCACAAAGGATTTTATAAGCTTCTTTAGGACTAGGCTCCTCAATATCAATTTTTTGAAACCGACGATTCATAGCATGATCGGATTCAAAATGTTGCCGATATTCTTTAAAGGTGGTAGCACCAATACAACGGATGTCACCACTGCCAAGAGCAGGTTTGAGTAAATTGCTGGCATCAAGGGTACCGCCACCCACTGAGCCAGCTCCAATAAGGGTGTGGATTTCATCGATAAAGAGAATAATATGTTTGTTTCTCTTGAGTTCTTTAGTGATACCACGTAAACGCTCTTCAAAGTCACCACGGTATTTAGAGCCAGCAACAACCAGACCGAGATCAAGGGTAAAAATTTGACTTTGCTTTAAGGCCTCAGGCACCTTGTTATGAACAATTTGATAAGCTAGTCCTTCAGCGATAGCTGTTTTACCAACACCAGCATCTCCCACGAGCAGTGGATTGTTTTTTTGTCGCCGGCACAGGATTTGAATAATCCGTTCCAGTTCATTTTCTCTGCCAATAATAGGGTCAATAAGTCCTTTTCTTGCTTTGCGACATAAATTAGTAGCAAAGCGATTTAATAGACGTGTACTTTTGGTTGATCGTTTTTCTTGTGCATTGTTATCCTGTTTAAGGGCGCGGTAAGCACGCATGGCTTCTTGGGCTAGTTTATGATTTTCATGTGGTTTTTTCTGTTGATCAGAATCGTTGTTGGTTTTGCTCTGATCAGCGGCTTCCTGTTTTGATGCTTCATCCTTATTTTTGTTGGTGTTAACAAAGAGACTTTCTTGTGACTCAAAGCTCCAACTATTTTCATCGAGACCATGGTCCTCACCATAGTCTTCGTCTTGTTCTGTGGCATCACTGGTAGGATCATAATCCTCGTCATCCTCTAAATCATCATCATCATAACCGATGGAGGCCAGTAGATCAGGAGGCAAGCCTTCTTTAGGTACGCCGTGGGCTATCCATCGCATGAGATCAAAACGAGAGACACCTTGTTTTTCCATAAAGTATAAGGCAAAGGAATCTTTTTCAGCAAACATAGAAATAAGAACAGCCTCGGCTTCTATCATGTTCTTTCCCGAGGTGATTACGTGGCGAGCAGCTCTCTGTAAAACCCTTTGAAAAGCTACGGTTGGTTTAGGCATGTAATCATGATAATCAGCATTAATGCTAACAAAGCGTTCTTCGAAAAACACTAATAGTGATTTTTTGATTTCGTAGCAACTACCACCACAAGCTTTAATGGCTTTTTCAGCACGAGAATTGTGTAAGAGAGCGTAAAGAACGTGTTCTAGTGTCACAAACTCATGCCCTCGTTGCTTTGCTTCGTTGAGAGCGTGGTTAATGGTAATTTCAAGATCTCGACTAACCATATCATCATACCTTTTAAATGATAAAATTTGCTTTTACTGCACGAGCCTGAGTGACTTATCGTCACATTAGCTTGAAGACTTCACCTCTCCGCGTTTGAATTTTTCCGGAGCTATCAATTAATGTAAAGAATAGGGCTAAAGTTATCCATGTCAAAATTATGGTCAAATCCAGCCACAAGCTTCACCTTCATCATTGTATCACTATCCGATCAGCATTTCATTGCTGATCTTGAACCCAATCGTCACAACGGCTTAAGTCTGGAGAAAACTGATATTAAGTAAACGAGATGATTTACTGCTGTCATTTTTTGATTTTAGGATGAGATGATGATGGCAAAGATAAAGTTCATCACACAGATGGGAGTTAAGCCACCCGTGTGTGATAAAGACACGACGTTTATCAATTGTATTGCAGTGAGATTAGAGAGTGAGATCATCTTCTTCGTGGGTGCATTTGAGGGGGTATTGATGTGTTTTTGCTTTTTCAACAACCATCATCGTCTTAGTTTCAGCGATTTCCTTGGTAAAAACACCACATAAGCCAACACCTTTTTTATGGACATCGAGCATAATCTGTGTTGCTTGAGGGGGACTTTTGTCAAAGTAATTTTCCAAAATATCGACAACAAACTCCATAGGAGTAAAGTCATCGTTATGTAAAAGCACTCGATGCATTTTTGGCTCATCGACCTTTGTTTCAACACTAGTTAGCGTTACTGTGCCGCCTTCAGTGCCCTCACTTAGGTAATCATCATGCTCTAAATATATGGCGATAGACATAATTTATTCTCTTTTAAAAACCATCTCGAACGTCCAACTATTCACTTGATAAATAATATTGTTTTTCCTTATGTCAATATACTCATCAGCGAATCACAGAGTCCCATCCAGGATTCTTCCAGCATATAGATCTTATCGTAAAGATCAATTATTTTCTTAGCCATTAACGTTACAAGAAAGAGCTTTAGCTATTTGTTGAGCCTTTTTAAAGTTAAAGACTCCATGGCTCATCAGCATCATTGAGATGAGATGGCAAAAATTATCACATGACAACCTAATGAGTAAGCCTTCAGTCAATACGAATGAATTTTATATAAGATCGCTTAAGACCAAAGGCTCACTCAATTAGGCCAAGAAAGGAGACATAATTGCTATCGGAGTGCAGGCAAAAACTTAGAATAAAATAAAAAATAGTTTTATTTTATTGGGTTACTTCTCTTTTAAGAGATCAATCATCACTTCAGTATTACCTTGCTTTTCATTTTTCAGTTGAGATCCATTTTTTAAATACTATCTGATAGAGCACACGACTCTATTATGTGATTGAGGCTTGTCTCCACTAAGGAGAGCACTGTGGCTTTGGGGCTAACAATTGGGCTAAGTCCATCTCGGGGGAGATATTGTT
>JAPOQT010000048.1 GCA_026710525.1 Pseudomonadota bacterium | reverse complement strand
CTTCTCATCAGAGCCACATTTTGGCATTATGGGGTTGTTTTATGATATCACTCCGATTATTCAGCGGTTTGGTCATCCTAAGTCTTACATTATTACCCATGCCCATCGAGATCATATTGGCGCTCTGACTTACTTTTTAGAGCGTTGGCCAGCACCGATTTTTGCTACCCCTTGGACGATCCAGTACATTAAATCTGATATTGAGTCATCAAAACGTATTCATACTAGTGAGGCGTTACAGGAAGTTCGTGTGGGGTCGTCTTTTTCGGTGGGGTGTTTACAGTGTGAATATATTTCGGTTAATCATTCGATTCCTGAATCCCAGAGTCTCTTTATTCAAACACCTTATCATCGCATTGCCCATAGTGGTGATTTTAAAATAGATCACGAGACGTCTTTAGAAACCATGGCTGATTTACAACGTTGGCAAGAGCTAGCCAGTGAAAAACAGATTGATGTGATGCTGTGTGATAGTACTAATGCACACAGACAAGGCCATAGTCCTTCGGAAGAAATGACGAAATCATCTCTCAGCCAGGTGATTGGTGAAGCTAAAGGTCGCGTCTTTATTGCGACTTTTTCTTCAAACTTATGGCGCCTCATCCACATTGTGGAAACAGCTAAGGCCCATGGTCGCCATGTGGAGGTTTTGGGTTTTGGTATGCAAAGAACCCTAGCTCTTGCCGAGCATTTTGGTATTTATCAAGGCTATGATAGTCCTAAGTCTCATACGAGTACTGGGAGCGAGGTTTATGTGGTGTCGGGCTCTCAAATGGAGCCAGGCTCTGTGTTAAGTCGAGTGATTGCTGGTAATTATGGTGATCTGATAGTGGCAAATGGTGACACGGTTATTTTTTCTTCTCGAACGATTCCAGGTCACGAGCGTGCTTTAAATCAGGCTGTGAGTCAGATCATGTGGCGAGGAGGTTCGGTGGTAACTTTAAAAACCCATGAAAACATTCATGTGTCAGGTCATGGCTATGCAACGGATATTGATATTTTAGAATCAGTGATTTCTCCCCGCTACTTTATTCCGGTCCATGGTGAGTTGTCTCATTTAATAAGTAATGCTAAAGGGCGAACGAAAAGCGATGTGTTTTTATGGAAAAATTTAAACGGCTGTTTGTTAAAGGGCGAAGATATTTACCCTTTTGCTTTAGCGGAAACATTTAAACAAATAGCTATCGATAAGGATTATTCCGAGTTACCAGAAGCGGCACTTCGAGAGCGAAGAAAGCTTGCTAGACAGGGGGTCCTATGGTTAAGTGGTATTTACCATTTGGGGCGTAAGTTGTTTACCTACGGGCCGATTTTTGATGGCCTTGGCGTGGGTAAGGGGCATTTATTTGAAACAATGACCCATGATCTCACAAACTATGTTCATGATTCCATTGAAATTTGGTTTGAAAAAATGGCCGCAAAAGAATTGAATTTAGCTCCAGAAAGCGAGGATATTGATGCTATGATTAAGTTCCTAAAGGCGAGGGTTGAGAGTTATCTTCAGCAGAACTATCACATTAAAACTTGGGTGCGGCCTCATATTGGATTTGTTTAGTTAAGTCATGGCAGCGAGGGCAACACAAACGATCATTGTTCCAGGTGAGTGGCTGGAATTCGACATGAGTAACATTTATGCTGTGAGGAGGTACGAATGAGCCAGGTTAAACAGACTCGTCCGTTATGGCATGTGATATCAGCCGTCAAGAAAGAAGCCGCCCCAACTCTTGATGTTTTAGACATGCTGGACCTTGACTATCAGTATCATAGTATTGGAGTTGGGCCTCTGGCAGCCTCAAGATCATTACCAGCCCTCCTCGAACAATCATGTGAAAACATCCTGTT
>JAPOQT010000047.1 GCA_026710525.1 Pseudomonadota bacterium | reverse complement strand
GAAAACCGATCTCAACCAGAGGCCGGTGTCTTTGTCTTGCTGCTGCAGCTTACTTTATGATCGTATCATAAAAGTATCTGATAACACTCTGCAACAATTGAACCTTGAAAAAAGCATTACTGTTATTGGTAGTAAACAAGAGCAACAAGCATTACTTGAACGTTTAATAGCTTGGCAGTCGCCATCTCAGGGTACGAGTCACTCCGGCAAAGGCCTTTTTTCTTTTGCGGTGGGAGGAAGTTGTGCTAATGTGGCAAGGACCATGGCTGCGATGGCCGAGAAAACCTGTTTTGCTAGTGCCATTGCTGCTGATCAGGAAGGGTTAGATCTCAAAAACATGTTAGCCGAGCTAGATGATTTCCATGGCTATCTTACCACCACTCCTGGCCATACTGGCAGCACTCTTGTGCTTGTGACTCCTGATGGTGAGCGAACCATGCATGCCCAGTTAGGTGTTTGCAGCGCTATTAACCAGAAAGTCTTTCAGCAAATGACTCCTGATCTTGGGGAATCAGCTATTTTCCATTTTTGTGGCTATCAATGGGATGCGGCAAGTCAACAGCAGATGATTCAGTTTGCTCTTGTTAAGTCCCAGGAATCTGGGTTATTAATTTCCTTTGATCTTGCTGATCCAGGTGTGGTTCAGCGCCACCATCATGATTTCTTAGAGCTACTCCACGAGGTTCATCTAGTGTTTGCTAATGAACTGGAAATCCTTGAGTTGTTTGGCGATGATTTTGAGCGTATCTTGCACCAAAATTGGTCTCATAAGCTATTTGTGATTAAGCGCGGTGCCAAGGATTTGATCCTGTGTTACCGTGGAGACACACTGTTAGTGCCAGCCAAAAAAGATGTGGCTATCATCGATACAACTGGAGCTGGGGATGTGCTTGCTGGTGGTTTTCTTGCTGGTCTGATGAAGGGCTTAGATATTCAAAAGTCCACTGAAGTAGGCGTGTGTTTAGCGAGTGATGTGATTACTCGCTTAGGGTGTGTGTTATCTGAGCAAGCTATTAAACAGGCTTATGAAATGACTGTTAAGATGACGAGTTAACCCAGTAAAAATAAAACCATCAAAATAAGACTGATCACCAGCAGTGCAGTTATTACGTAAGGACACTTTAAATCTTGACAGACGAACAATTAACAACATCTAACCAAGACAGTTCACCGAAAAAAGAACTCTTTCGTGTTGAAGATTTTAGGATTCTGTTTTTTCTCGTGTTTCTTGCCCTTTGTATTCGCAGTTCCATTGTTGCACCCTATGAAGTACCTACAGCTTCGATGGAGCCAACGATCAAAGTTGGCGACCGCATTGTGGCGAATAAGCTTGCTTATGGTTTCCGGGTACCATTTATTAACTATGAAGTTATACGATGGGGACAAGTTAAAAGGGGAGAAATTATTGTTTTTCGTTTTCCCATGGATCCTAATCTTGACTTTGTTAAGAGGGTAGTGGCTATTGCCGGTGATAAGGTTCAGATTTTTAACGATCGACTCTACATTAACGGTCAGCCAATAGAGCGTATTGATCAAGAAGATCGCAGTATTTTAGATGATGTTGGTGACCGTGCTGATATTAAAGACTTGTATGTTGAACAAATTGACAAACACGCTTTTTTTGTCACTCAAGACACCAGGAATATCCTCACGGTCCGTAATCGGAACTGGCCTCACTCAGGGGAGCCTTATTTAGTTCCCAAAGAGGCGGTGTTTGTTATGGGAGATAATCGTGATAATTCTTTAGATTCAAGAAAATGGCAGCATGTACCTTTAGTGAATGTTAAGGGACGTGCAGAATTTGTTATTTGGTCATCAAAAAGCAGTGGTGGTGTTTTGCCAGATATGCGTTGGTCAAGGGTATTTAAAAGTTTATATGGTCAAACCGAATAAAAATATTGGTAAGGCCTGCTGACTAACGAGACTTGTGGGTTAGCAAAAATAACCTTCTTGTGTTTCTTGTGATATCAGTTAAGCTTAGTCGTTAGAATCGATGTCGGCTCAATTAATTTTATTTGTTTATGAGGTGTGCCATGTTCCCGTTTTTTCATGATAATTACGCGACTCTTTGTCGCAAATGTTTGTTATTTGCTATGGTTTTCGGTCTAGTTTTTATCACCCAAGTAGCACTCGGTGCTGACTCTGATCCAGCTAAGAAGAAAGAAGTAGAAAAAGTAGAAAAGGCAAGCGGTGTTATGAAATCAAGCCCTAAGAAAGATCAGCAAGGTGTTAATCAAGTCGTCAAAAATCCTGGCAAAGCCATGAAAATTATGACATATAATGCACCTAAAAGAGGAGCTAGCGAAGCAAAAGTTGTGGTAGTCAAATTTAGTGACTTTTACTGTGGTAAGTGTAAGAAACTGAGTACATGGCTAAGTGAAATGCTCAAAAATAAGAAGTATGTTGACAAAGTGAGTCTGGTGTATATGCCTTATCCTGTGTTTGGTGAGAAGGCAACCAAACTAACGAAAGAAGCTCTTTGTGCTGGTAAACAAAATAAATTCTGGGAGTTTCACGATAAAGCATTTGCCAGCCATGGCAGCGGTTTAGATATGACATCAGGGCTTAAAGTAGCGACGGAACTCTCCTTAAACCTTGATGATTTTAATCAGTGTGTGACATCTGATAAAGGTGTGGCTGATTTACTTAAATCTGTGAAGAGCGAAGGTAAAAAACTTAAAGTTTCAGGGACCCCAGGGTTGTTTATAAATGGTCGCAAACAATCAGCCAAGACGAAAGCAGATCTCGTTAAGGCTATTGATAGCGCCCTTGCTAGTTAGGATAGTAATGAGTGCAGATATGTGCCAATCAATGTTCAAGCGGCCGGTCAAGTGAGGACCAGCATGTTACCATATTAATGGGATCATACCCCTGTGATACGAGAAAATACTCTCGTATCATTTAGTTAACTAGCTAACAGGGCTAATATCCTGTAAATTTTTCACGGAGACTTTATACAATGGATTTTTTTAGAAGCCCGTTAACTCGTTTATCTCTTTCTTTTTCTCTGATAGCTACTTTCTTTATTTCCACCGCTGTGATGAGTCCTGATCGAGGGACGGCTCAAGATGATAAAGCAAACAAGCTAAAGAGCACCCCTGTGAGCAGTGTTACTACGGTGGCTGCTGGTTTTGAACTCAATGGCAAGAAAATGCTTGATGCAGAACTTCTGTTTCCTTTCCAGCAAAAACTCTATGAAATTGATTTTTATGGCTATAGTCTTCGTCGCGATGTTTACCGCGATAGTCTTTATAAGAATCATGTTTTTGCGTTAGCTAAAAAAGCGGGGAAAACATCTCTTGAGGTTGATAGCGAACTACTATCTGTGTCAAAGCCATCAGAGAAAGAATTGAAAGAGATGTATGAGTCTTTGCCAGCTCAAGGAGCTGCCTACCCATTTGAGGCGATTAAAGAACATCTCCAGAGGGAGATCATGGACCGCAAAAGGATGGCAAAAAAGCAGACGTTAATTGATCAACTGGTGAAACAAGAGAAGTTTAAATTATTACTGAAAGAGCCTGTGCCGCCGAAAGCACAAATTAACACCCATGGTGCCCCGAGTAAAGGAGCGCAAAAAGGCAAGGTAACTTTGGTAAAATTTAGTGACTTTTATTGTGGTCAATGTCGTGCTATGAGTACCACCCTGACTAAGATTATGAAGATGAAAGAGTTTAGTAAGCATGTGTCGGTGGTATATATGCCTTATACTCTTTTTGGTGATAAATCAGTGCAAATAGTGAAAGAGGCATATTGTGCTGGTAAGCAAAATAAATTCTGGGAATTTCATGATAAAGCTTTTGCTGTGTCGTCACTGTCTCAGGAATTAGGACAAAAATTTGCCCAAGAGTTATCCCTTGATCTCAAAGCTTTTGATACTTGCATGAAGGATAAAGAGACTGAGAATTTCGTTATGGCAACGAAACAAGAAGGAGAAATGTTAGGTGTTGAAGGCACCCCCTCCTTGTTTGTTAATGGTGTGAAGCTGCTGTCAATCCATGAAGAGGATATTAAAAAAGCTATGAAGAAACATCTTTAATCTTAATGGATAATTCCCTCATGTCTCATGGTCAGTCAGATTTAACGTTATATAAAATCCGACACTCTATGGCTCACGTATTAGCCCAAGCAGTGAAAGCGGAGTTTCGTGAGGCAAATCTTGGCTTTGGTCCACCTACAGAATTTGGTTTTTACTATGATTTTGATTTTGCCAACACCCAATTTTCTGACAGTGATTTAAAAAGAATCCAACGGAGAATGAAGAAAATCATTGCTGCCCAGGCTACTGAAACTTTTGCTAAGCAAGAATGCACCTTTGATGAAGCTATTCAGATGTGCGAAGAGTACAACGAGCCATACAAGAAAGAGTACGTTCGCATTTTAAATAGTCGGGGAGTAAAGATATTTTCATTTTACCGTCAGGGTGACTTTTTAGATTTATGTGATGGCCCTCACGTGACTAAAATCTCTGAGTTACCCATAGACGGATTTAAGCTAGATCGGATATCGGGGGCTTACTGGTTAAGTGACGAATCAAAGGCGATGTTAACCAGGATATATGCCTATTGTTTTACGACCAAGCAAGAGCTCGATGACCACTTAGTGAGAG
>JAPOQT010000046.1 GCA_026710525.1 Pseudomonadota bacterium | reverse complement strand
CTCTTTATGATGGATTCATCCATCTCATTACGCATTTGAGTACACTTATATCCGACACTTCGGCGAAAGAAGCAACGCTCTCCTAATCAGGGCTTCAATAAACCATGATGACAATAATAAATGTTTGATAATGCTATCGCTATAAAGATCAAAGGGAGCAATTTTTTGTCGAAATTCCATAATATTACCCACAATCTGCTGAACTTCTTTTTTGCTCATTTTTGCTTGGAACATAAAATATTATCATTATCTGAGTAAATAAATTAATTAAATAAAGCAAACCAAGCCAATACTGCATGGAGAAAACCATAGATATTTCTGGTACTATATAAATAGTAAATTTGGCGGCGCGTCATGTGAATATAACTAGCGAACCTTAATACTAGGTCACTTAGTAACGCCGAAGGTGCCTTTGAATGCTCACTAGCTCTTTCTTTAAAGCTACACTCGACACCAACTCACCCGAAACCTTGTTCACACCATGCATCACTGTGGAATGATCTCTACCACCAAAAGCCAAGCCTATTTCTGGAAAAGATGCGCCCGTAAACTGGCGTGCGAGATAAAAAGCGACTTGCCTAGGCCGAACGAATTTTCGTTGTCTTTTCGATGATTTGAGATCATCCAAAGTAATACCATAATGCTCAGCAATGAGTGTTTGTACCTTTAAGATCGTCGGTTTTGACGGACCACCATCCTTCTTTGATGTCATTTCGTCAATCAATTTAAGATCAATCGGTTGCTGGTGGAATTCGGCATGAGCCACTAGTCGGTGTAAAGCTCCTTCTAGTTCACGAATATTCTTGCTCCACCTCTCTGTCATATATTCAGCAACATCTTTGTGTAATTGCACCTGATATTCCTCGGCTTTAGCATACAAAATAGCCATCAAATGCTCTTGATCAGGCGGTTGGATGTCCGAAATAAGTCCCCACTCAAAACGATTACGTAATCGCTCCTCAATATCTGGAATTTCATGGGGATACTTATCAGAGGTCATGATAATTTGCTTCTTCCGTTCGTAGAGGAAGTTAAAAATGTGAAAAAACTCTTCCTGAGTAGCTTTTTTACCAGAAATAAACTGAATATCATCTACGAGTAGCGCCGAGCATTGCTGATACTTTTCTTTGAATTTTAACTGCTTATTATGGCGAATACAGTAAATCAGCTCACTCATAAAACTATCAGTGGTGGTGAGAATAACCGGATGATCCGGATATTTTTGCTTGAGGGCGTTACCAACAGCATGAAGTAAATGGGTTTTGCCTAATCCTGAATAGCCATAAATAAACAAGGGATTGTAGGTTGTACCAGGACTCTGCACCACATTCTGGCATATGGCGTATGAAAATTGATTTGATGGCCCTTTAATAAAGCTAGAGAACGTGTAGCGTTCATCCATGGAAAATTCATTAGATTCACCCGTAGATGGTTGACCCTGTTGATTATGAGATGCCGATGTTAATGTGTGCAACCTTTTAGGGCTACCAAAGTGGGAGGGTGTGCGTCTAGGACGAATCTGGATAG
>JAPOQT010000045.1 GCA_026710525.1 Pseudomonadota bacterium | reverse complement strand
ACTTCAGTTAACGAAGTCGTATGTCATGGCATTCCATCACCGAAAACGATTTTACAGAGCGGTGACATTATCAATGTTGATGTTACCCCCATTCTTAATAGTTACTACGGCGACACCTCAAGAACCTTTATTGTCGGTGGTGAACAAGCTACGTCTCAGGTCGCTAAAAACTTGGTCCAATGTGCGAAAGATGCTTTGCATGAGGCGATCCTTATTTTAAATGACTCTGCTGGAGTCACAGATATTGCCTCAACCATTACCCAGATTGCTCAGCAACAAGGGTTTTCTGTGGTCTATGATTTCGTTGGCCATGGCATTGGTAAGACTTTCCATGAGGAGCCAAATATTCAACACTGTTATTTTACTGCCAAGAAGCAACCAACTATTAAGTTACCACGAGGCATGACTTTTACCATTGAGCCGATGATCAATCAAAAAGGTCCTCAGACCAGAGTGCTGTCAGATGGCTGGACTGCCGTGACCACCGACGGCGGCTTGTCCGCTCAATTTGAGCACACAATAGCCATTCTCCCTAATGGTGAAGTGGATATTCTTACCCTTCCCTAACACCACCAACGACGGTTAAGAGTGATCGAGGACCACATCTTCAATATCATCGCCAAGATGCTCTTTTAAAATGGGAACGATACCATTAAATAGTGTGAGTTGGGATGACGGACAACCCGAGCATCCTCCCTGCAACTTCAAAGTCACAATACCATCTGCAAAATCAACAAGCTCAGCACTGCCTTGGTGCATAGCAAGGTAAGGATTGATTTCTTCATTGATAATATGCTTAAGCTTTTCAATCATATAACACTCCTTATAAACATCATAGTTAACTTGACTTAACTTGCTTAGCAGCGAGTTAAGTTATTTGCCAAAGAACAAAGAGTTTCTCTAGGGTGAGCACCACAAAAATGAGTAGCGCGTAAAGACAACTAAAACGAAACAGTTTCATGGCACTAAGGTGATCTTTTTTCTGGTAGAGCTCCCAACCAAGATAGACAAAATAACCCGTTAACGTTACGGTTGTTATACTGGCTATCCATAATTTTGTGGTGACTATGAGTAATGCTACTGGTATCAAGAATAAGCAATACAGAAAAATCACCCTGCGCGTGCGATCTTCACCATGGACAATAGGATACATGGGAATACCTGCCACCGCATAATCATCTTGATACTTCAGGGAAAGAGACCAAAAATGAGGTGGAGTCCAGAGAAAAATCAAGGTAAATAATAACCAGGCTTCAAAGGTGAAAACATTGCCGGCAGTGGCTGCCCCCATTAAAGGGCCCACAGCACCAGCGGCACCACCAATAACAATATTCTGAACCGTCCTTTTTTTGAGAATGACCGTATAAAAAATAACGTAATACAAATGACCAATTAAGCCAATAATAGCCGTTAACTGACTTGCTTGCCAGTATAACAGGAAAAAACCTATAAGACCAAGGAGGACTCCAAAAAAACTGGCTTGTTTCCTCGATACAACTTTCATAGGTAATACTCGCCCACGGGTTCTGGCCATCTGACCATCTGTTTGCCACTCAAGTATTTGATTAAAAACAGCAGATGATGATGACATGAGAAAAACACCTAATAATAATACGAGTGTTTGATCGAGACTTGGTAGATTTGTCATGGGAATCACGTATGCTGGTAATGCACTGATCATCACCAAAAGACTAATGGTTGGCTTCGTAAGATTGAGGTAATTTCGCATCACCATAACGAAATCAATTTGTCGTGTAACTATAGGAGATCGGAAGAGCGTCGT
>JAPOQT010000044.1 GCA_026710525.1 Pseudomonadota bacterium | reverse complement strand
TCTACACTCTTTCCCTACACGACGCTCTTCCGATCTTTTAGCACGCCCTCGTTTGTTCCTCTTTGGTACTTGGAACTTCGTTATTATACTGTTCGCCTCAATATGCTTACCAACTGGTTATGTGATGGCTGTGGCAGAGCCTGAACAAGCTGAACAAAAAGCACCGGTAGTAAAACAGATGGATCATCTTGATAGCTTAGAGCCAAGTCATGATGAGGTTGCTTTTGATCTCGAAGCGTTAGCTCAGCGCCTGAACTTTATGAAGAAGGAGACGAAAAATAATGAACCCCATATCATCTCCATTGAAAAAGGTACTGAACTCACTGTTACCTCCAAAGAAACATGTGTGTTACTTAAAGATTACAAAATCGCTGTCACCAAAATTACCGCTGGAGCTCAAGAAGGACAACAAGGTGATAGGTTTCAACTTAGCTGGCATAATAACAATGCGCCTACCGAATGCCCTCATGCCATCATCCCATTATCATTTGCCGATTTGCCTAATCAGTTAAAGGAGCATCTAACAAGCCACGAGAAAGAATCAGAATCACAGGATCACTCGTTATCTTTTCATACTGACTTAGTGACAACCCTACCCCCATCACCGTCCTTTTATTATCCCTTAGCCCAACCACCCCTCGACTCTTACACAAGAGGAGGACGTCAATTTGGCGCTCTGCGCGATTATGGCATTCGTCTTCATGCCGGAGTGGATCTGTTAGAGGACCCTGGTCAAGCTATTTTTGCTGTCACTAAGGGCAAGATCATTAATTATCAGTACTTCTATGAAGGAACTTATGTGGTCACCGTCGATCATCAAGAGTTTATTATTCGATATGGTGAAATCAAGAAAATGTATAGTGATCTTAAGGTAGGCAGTGCTGTGCAAGCAGGACAGAAAATTGCTTTAGTTGGTTTGCTTGCTGAGTCTTTATCATCGATGCTGCATTTAGAAAAATATTCGGGTAAACTCACAGGGCCGTTTTGGGTTGAATACGGACCATACCAAAGACGGGCAGATCTCATTGATCCCACCCAGTTTATTAAGTCTCTCGAAGGCGCCTGGCCATTACCCTCGTCCTAGGGAAAACCTTAATGTTAGGACGCCTTGATTTCCTTGTGGAGTTTTTTCATTGGCTCAAGCATTGTTGTAATCAGTGGTCCGTTACCTCGAAACACCTGACAAGGCTTTGATAACTCAGCAAACTGATCAAGCAGCTCCCAGGCTTTACTGACGTAATCTTTTTCGCGACCTCGTAGGTGGAGTACCACCTTGACTTTATCACCTCTGTCGAGAAATTTCCTCGCTCGCGTCGCCTTAATCTGCAGATCATGGGCTGAGATATTCACCCGCAACTGAATCTCTTTTAAGGTACCATGATTTGATGCCTTCTTCTGAGCTTTTCGAGCTTTTTTCTTTTCATATTCAATTTTACGATGATCCTGAATTTTAACCACGGGTGGTGTGGTTGTGTCGCTGACAAGAACTAAATCTAATCCCTGCTCTTCTGCTGATCGCAAGGCTTCTGTAATACTAATGATGATATTCACACCATGGCCAACCAGACGAACATCTCGCAACGTCTGCAGACAACTTCTATCTAATACTTTCAAATAATCAAATCTCCTCTTCAGTTGATCAAAAAACCTATTTTACACACTCTAAACTCACGTCAGTGACTATAGTTTAGT
>JAPOQT010000043.1 GCA_026710525.1 Pseudomonadota bacterium | reverse complement strand
TGATCTCGATGATGGTGCGGTTTCAATTTGCTCGAGAGAAATGGCGAGAGATAGCCCGGTAATTTTATCGGCACTAGCCTGCTCATCCATTTTAAAGAAACCACGATGATAATGAGGTAAGGTACTAAAAAAATGATGCTTAGCCTCAGCAAGAATCGTATTGAAAACGAGAGAGCTTTTGCCAGAACCACTGACACCTGTGACTACAGTAATCTTACCCCGCTCAAAGTCGACGTTGAGATTTTTGAGATTATGAGCTCTCGCACCATAAACGGCAATACTGGACTTGTTAGGCTGTAACGACATAAAATGAGAATCATTTCTCAAGTTAAAGTGGGGTCAGACTTAAGAATCATATAACGTTACACAGTTACCTTCAAGACCACCATAAATAGGTAATGTGGTGACCTCTTGACCTTTATTAGGCACACAAATATACCTGAGGGATTTCAATGCTGTACTGTTTTTATTGATGACATAAGCCATCTCTTTTAATATGGTCATGGTCTGTTTTGCGCCATGATACCTAGTGACTTCAGGAACCAAGGCCTCTCGAAAAGGCCCGTCAAGGGTAAATAATACTTGACCCCTCTTTGATCTACCGACTTCACCTAAACTAAAATGATCGGTCATATCAACTGGTAATTTTGGATAATTAACATGACTTACCATACGAGTAATAATCTTAGACTGGAGTAACCGCAAAGCTTGTTGACTGTCATCACAGTTCCAACCTGGCATGGGTTCAAGCTCGAGGGTTGGCATCGGATTCCGATCACCACCCAAATTAAATGACAACCCCCATAGCGTCAACTTATTATTCTCTTCTTTAGCTTGATGTTCTTCGAAATCAGCATAATATTCCCTCTGTTTTATTTGATTAGATTCCCTCACTTTTTGCATGGCATCAGATAACTTTTTATCACATGTCTTATATTCACGCAAAGCAACAAGCATGGCTGAGACTTGTGATTGTACCGATTCCTCTGGTGACTGATCAGCTGCCATTGTTTCTGGATCTTCTGAGATAAATGTCTCTTTTTCATGAGGTAGTAAGGCGAAGAAGTACTCCTTGACAAAGAGTCCCTCCTGTTCATAGTAAAAAGGATTAATACAGTGGCTTGTGCTCAGTTGACAGACCTCAAAACGGACTTTGGGTACAGCTAATTGCAGTGGATCATCATGAATAACCTGAGGCTTTTTATCTCCATCTGGCGAATAACCAAGCTCCATAACATAGTTGAGAGATAGGCTATAACTTTCATCAGCTATCGCCATCAGCATGCTATTTTGCTCAGCAACAGAGCGACAAGAGATGCTAAAAAAGCAAAAAATGATAACATAAAACGTGAGCTGGCGAAATATCCCTGCTTTACTAGACATGTTTATTTGCCTGTTTGAATGTTAGACTGGTCTTCGAGTACAATCGACCATCGACTGTACTGAGAGAATACGTGACCCCATCGCATAATTGCGAGTCATCTTAAGAGGATATCATCAGTTGCCAAATCGACTCATAAACCCATGTAGACAAAACAAAGAAACAACAAGGGCTCACATCCAACCAGGACTTATCAAGATCATTGCTTGGCTTTGTGTTGTTGGGTTACTCACTAGCTGTGCCACTTTAATGCAAGGTCCAACTCATCAAGCTAAGTTTTACAACAAAACTCAGAGGGAATTCAAACTCAAAGTTGATGATGATGTTTATATTATACGTGGCGGGCAACACACAGTGATTCCGTTAGGAGAAAAAGGGTTATTAGGGTTGGCAGCGAGAAATGGTATCGCCACCAAAATTATTTGTCTCACGAAAGATCGTCACAATAAACACAATATCAAGCAGAAAAGACTACCTAAGAGTGCCCAGCTTCGACTCGAAACACAGTTGAGTTTACTATTTTTTGTAGGTAACATTCTTTATGGTCCTATAGGTTACCTCGTGGATATCCTCAGTGGTGAAGCGTGGCATATTAAATCTCCCGTCATATTACCTGATGTTTGTATTACCCATGACAAAAAAACCTCACAAAAAACTACTGGCTAACACTTACTGTCTATCTGAACTACCTACTTTAGCTCGAAGTGTCGTTAGTCACCTTCAGCCTTGCCTACCCTTCACTCTGTTGCTTACAGGTTATGTTGGTTGTGGCAAAACAACATTCTCTCGTTTTTTGCTCAATGAAATAGGTGTGACTGATGGCTCTTCGGTCACATCGCCATCTTTTTGCTACGCCCATACTTATGACACGACCTTTGGCACAATCGTCCATATGGATCTTTATCGCTGTGATGGTAAAACGCTGCCTTTAGAGATGGGCCTTGATCATCTGAATCCTGTGGCTTATTTGGTCGAATGGCCTGAAAAATTACCACCTGAATTAACAGATCATTTAATGGCCCAGGATATGTCGTGTTTCTGGCTTAAAATAGAAAATCACGACACGACTATCACAAGCGACCAACGTTTTTTTCAATTATTTAGTGATCAATGATCCAGGAAATGGCACCGATTGGCATCACCTGCCAATCGGTAAAAAACCCTGGCGAACCGCGACGGCTCTTGCGGACGACCTGGCGGTTATCACCATGAACATCTAATTCAGGATACTTGCCATACAATATACCAAATTGAATGTTGAGTGGCTGGAAGTTTTTACGAGCGAGTAAGAGGAGTAGTGGAAAATCCCGAGGAATATCTGACTGCACAGCCCATCTTGGCCGATATTCTGTCTGGGGAAGACCTGCCATATCAACATTTTCAAAAGTCACAACCGGCAGTAACACAAAGCTTTTCACCGCAAAGGTTGGATAGAAAAAATACTCAAGACCTGCTACTAACCCATGGGAAAACTTATTGATCCGATGATACTCCAGCTCTCTCATGGGCTTCATTTGATGAGAAAAGTTAGGTAACGGCACTTGCCATAGCCCTTGGTTACCAGTGATCAACTTCACTATATTTTGGCTAGTGGCTAAATCTCGTCCGTCAAAATTGATAAAAGTATGGAGACTATGTAAACCTTCGACTGTTAGGAGAAGGTTTGGGGATAAATAAGTTGTGTAAGCAGGTCTTAAAAATAAGGAATA
Source organism: Pseudomonadota bacterium (assembly GCA_026710525.1). Lineage (GTDB taxonomy): Bacteria > Bdellovibrionota_B > Oligoflexia > Oligoflexales > Bin106 > Bin106. Next base: position 498 of record JAPOQT010000043.1, on the reverse strand, counting down.
GAGGTAGTTTCTAGCGTTAAAAAAACGATGAAAATGCTCATTGTCCTTGAGTCCTTTACCCTCCATAGTAAAACTGTGTTCATAAAACTGATGGACCGTAAAAGCAAATCTGGTCGTACCGAATTGATTCGTTGTTAGGTTGCGGCTGAATCTTAGGGTGAGATTATACACCTGAAAATAATTGAAAGCGAGCAGTGTACCAATCTCAAATTCGTCAGTGATACCGTAGGCTAAATTGGAAAAAATCCCGACATTAAGTTGTTTTTTTTTCAAAGTATGAGCGCCTAGATAACCAGGATAAATTTGATTTGGCGAGCCAAATAGCACATCTTCGGTTTCGGTCTTTGCTCGCATATCAGGGTCCGGAAAGGTGTGAGCATATAAATGATTTTGTCGTAAAACCACCATACCGAGGCTCAAGCAACAAAACATAATCGCTGCTGGTTGCCGTCGGGTGATTGCCACTGAAGTCATCATATGATCCTTCCTTTATCGTTG
>JAPOQT010000042.1 GCA_026710525.1 Pseudomonadota bacterium | reverse complement strand
CAGATCCGGCATCTTGCTCATCTGTTTGCACCTCTTCAGCAGATCCTTGATCAAGGGTTTCTTCACTACCAGATCCAGTATCTTGCTCATCTGTTTGCACCTCTTCAGCAGATCCTTGATCAAGGGTTTCTTCACTATCAGATCCGGTATCTTGCTCATCTATTTGAACCTCTTCAGCAGATCCTTGATCAATAGCTTCGCTTTGTGACTTTGAATCATCTTGTGAGTCTTGTTCTTCATCGACTGTTTCAGCGGCTTCTGTCATAGCCTCTAATACCGCTTCAGAACCCAGACAACCAAGTGATTTGTCGTACTCTGAATCAGCAGCCATAGAGGCATTTACACCTTCTAACCGGCAAAGGCGATAGTACTCAGCAGCCAAGTATAGCGTATCTTTAAGAGTGTGATCATTATTAAAGAGATTGTTAGTAACCGCAGTATTACCTTTGTTTTCTATCTTTTTAAATTCTTTATGCGCTTCCGATTTAGCATCTATCTTTCTTTCTATTTCTGAATCAGAATGGGCTTTTAACCAAAGGGGGAAGTTGTTGTGATCATAAAGATTTAACTCTTCAAACCATTGCCCGTTTTCTTTTAGCCACTCATCTGAAGTCACTCTCGCTAGATAAAACTCATTCAAACGATCAATGATTGCCTGATCTCTAAAACCAAGGTTTAACAACCTGTACTTACCGACAATCGAATCATTGGTAAACAATGTATTACTATTAACTAATGACTCTGATGGCAATTTAAAAACATCATCATAAGAAGGTAAAACGATATCCGATGATATACCAGTCGTTTGGACTGAACTACCGTCAGGCAAATAATATTTACCACTGGTCACCTTAAATACGCTAAGATGAACACCTTCATCACCATCTCCCACCCTCACCTTACGGCCGTTTGTTTTTTGAATGGTGCCTTTGCCGTATGTACGATCTTGACCAATAACAAGAACTCGGCCATGGGTTTTCAAGGACCCTGCCACCACCTCTGAAGCACTCGCAGATTTACTACTCACCAGCAAGACCACAGGTATCTCTAGAAAACCTTTTAGGTCTTTGTGCCTATTAGGATGAATTAATTTTTCTGAAGATAAAACCTTGGTTGTCAATTCCAACCCCCTAATATCTCGCTGCACAACAGCAATCTCTGTGTCAATAAAAACATTGATGAGATCGACCGCCGAGTCGAGTATACCACCCCCATTGTCTCGAAGGTCAAACACGATGACATCAGCACCTGCTTGCTGCATCAAAATTAATCTATCCAAAAACATAAATACTTTATCTGTCCAAAAGCTATCCGATTTGACCACTCCAACCTTAATGGGCTCGCCACCTAATTCCAACTGAATGTCAAAAAGGGCATGTGGTATTAAATTCTCTGCCAATTTCAATTCTACCCTACCCCTAGTCAATGAGAGAATGAGCTCATTATAGGCGTAATCTAATTTTGCCGATGGCCTGTGGATGAGTAAGTCAATTTGCGTTTGATCTGCACCAAGAACTAATGTGGACACTTCACCACTAGATAATCCATCAAAATATTGCCACTCTGTAGCACCACGACTCCTAATGGCTACTAGACGATCATCTTTCTTGAGACCACCGCGATCAGCAGGACCATTTTCAATAACATCTACAACATAAAAGCGGTCGACAAATGGATTATACAAAAACCTAATACCAATACCTATGAAATCCTCGTTCAACGACTGCAAAAATCTTTGACTCCCTGATTTGTCAAAGATAGTGGTGTTAATATCAAGGGTGTAAAATAAAGCTTTTGAAAAATTAAAATGTGCATCACTTTTTGTTTGATTCAAAACTCTCGATGATGACTCGTCAAATCTTTTAAATAAGATCCAACGTACCAATTCAAACTTCGCTTCATAGCTATCCATCTCGAGCTCTTTAAATGCATCCACACTAATATAATCTAGCATGCGCTTTTTAATATATTTTCTCCTTCTTTCCTGAAGCTCATCCTCGTTACTTGGCCAAACTTCAAAGGAATAAGCAACTGTTTTTTGATCATAATATTCTTCTTGAGTCATATCAATGTCGTCGAGTAACATCTTCTTCAGCTGCTTATATCCTGACACGATTTTTTGAGAAACATAATCTGACACTTTGTATAATTTTGAGCAGTCATTGTTTTTAATCATTGTAGGTAAATCATAACCGTCAAATTGCAAGGTCATGTAATAAACATCTGCGCTAGTGAGAAAAATTTTATTTGGATCTTGGTAAGCAATAAATTTCACAATAGCATTGTGAGTGAACGTATTAACATCTGTAATACCGTTTTCATGGTAGTAATAATGACGATTAATGGCTCCAATAACAGTAGCATCACTAAAAGCAGCACCAATAAAATTACAAAACCTCAAATCTACCGGAATGGCTTTGTTCACATCAGCAAGGAGAGATGTTTCAGGCGGCGCTTCATAATTTAACACCACAGTGTCGTCTACCAGAGTGTCCTCCCGTTGATCATTATCTACACCACTCTCTAAAGTCTTCGTCTTCGTAGTCTCCGTATCCTGAATATCCTGAGTTTTTGACTCATTCGTGGTTGAATCTTGTTGTGAAGACTCTTTGGTGTTTTCGCTCGAGGACTCAGCATCAGATGGTTTAGCATCCTCAACTAATACTCGCCCTGAATCATGGCAACCAACTAAAAAACTAAGAGTGATAAACAAAAACACAGGAAGATAACCTGTGCCGGTTATAAACTGATTCATAGATATTTCCCTAATTTAAAGCAAATTCAAAGCAACAGCCACGACTATTGTGAGATCAATCAACGCCCACACGAGCAAATTTAGCATACCATTTGTTTTATATTAAATAAAATAAAACATTAAGTGAGGTCAATCTGTGGGACATACTAAAAAGACTATTGTAACCTTAACTAATTGAATTTATAATCAAATTCACTGATCCTATGATCCACCAGCTGGTAAAAAATAACCAATACTCAAATGAATGGGTAGTATGATGACAACCGATGAATTATTCTGAGTAAATTTTCGATAGAGAGCAGGATGGAGGGTGTTACCAGTCAGCTTAAAAAGGTGTTGGTGAATTGCTACTGATAACAAATTCACTCCTAAGTAAAAAGATTGATAAAAGGTATGCTGAAAGCCAATACTTGTTTGAATGTTCATAAATAGGCTGGTAAATCGGGTGGCTTGCCCTGCGATATTTTGTTGGTAAGAATAAGCTTGATTTAATCTTGCGTGATGAAAATACATACCCATACTAGCACCTAAATAGAACCAAGAGCCAACCATTGGGTAGTGTAGGTAACGCACCGAAAAGGAGACCATATCCTGACGCGCCATGAACCTCGCCTCCTGATCAATAAAACGACTTGATTCACGGTTGTAACCTAAGCCGCCTTCAAGCCAGGAAATATCAGTAAGCTTATGGCTATAAAACGCCCCTATCTTAGCTTTTTGCCTTAACTCCCCAACCCAAACTCCCAAAGAATTATTCGCCATCCAAAAATATGCATCCCGTCTCTGATCAGCAACGATTGTATTCCCTGCTTTTTCATGGGCTAGGTCACGATTAAGTTCATCAGGAGTCATCGTCTCATCTTCCTCTAAAGAATGAGAGGATTCTACTAATTCTACTGGTTCTGCTGGCTCTTCTTGCCCATCTGGGTCATTGTGATTACCCAGAGGTAACTGTTGCTCTATCAATGGTATGGGTTCAGCAGCATACAAATCCCCCATGCAAATCAATGATAAAATCAGAATCATCTGAAAAGTAGTAATAAGAGAGCTATTAACATTTAGCCGCCCTGATTCTCGTTGATTCCCTCTTATATAACATGTCATAATCATGACCTTATTCATGAATATCATAATTTATCTTGACTTTTAAATTTGTTCTTCGGTAGTATTCTGATACTCGTCCACTTGCAGGACTCTTCTCCTTTTTTCTTTGCTTTGATTGTACCTTAATATGCAGCCATATATTCACAGATGTTGCTCTATCTGGCCTTGGTTGGTTGTTCTCGCGATTTGCCTCACAGCTTATGTGAAACCAGAGGTGGTCACAGCAAAGGAGGTGTGGCTCAAATTAAGTATGATTGAAGAATCAGACGCTGTCTACAAACACTCTTTTGGTGCCGGGTACCATCATCAAAATCTCTTCGGAATCGGCACCATGTTTTGGGGGCGCTCTTATGCCACTGTGTATGAGTATCGCTCGTTAAACTATGCCTACTGGTTAGTCAAGCCTTACTCTCGTTTCCCTGTGATGGCGAAAGTTGGCATATCTTTTCTAGCAGAATATACCAAACTAGTGAGGAACAGAGCCTCGCCTGTCCACGAAAACATCTTTGCCCCAGGGTTACTCCTTGGCCTTAACATCCCTGTTTGGCATCAGGATGAGATCACTTTAGGAGTTTTTTGGGACTCCCATCTTTTTCCTGTCTCAGAAATACTCAGTTTCTTAGGAGTGTATGGCCGTAAGATGACTGGCGGCTTTACTCTTAGTTATTCTTTCTAACACCTGCCCGTGATGTGCCTGAGCCACGAAAGGTCTGCTTTATGTTATCTCATCCCCTTAAAAGCTATATCACTAAGATTAAAATACCATGGGTAAATGCCTTTGTCGTATTACTTATGATGT
>JAPOQT010000041.1 GCA_026710525.1 Pseudomonadota bacterium | reverse complement strand
GCAATTTTATGGGCAATAAGCTCTTTTAATAGGGGTTTTGCCGAAGCTAAGATAGCCTCCAGGTCTTCCTGTGAATGGCTGCTGAGAAATGAGTCAGGGTCATGACCCACAGGTAGTTGAGCTATCTCAAAAGACAGATGAGGAAAATCAAAAGATAGTGGTAACACTCGAAACGCCGCCTGTTCTCCTGCTTTGTCACCATCAAAGAGTAGTATAACCTTAGAGGTCACATGAGAGAGGCTCTTAATATGACTCACAGTGAGAGCTGTTCCTTGACAAGCAACGGTCTCTAAAAATCCAGCGCTGTGTAATCGTAAAGTGTCCATATAACCTTCGGTGACGATAGCCCGTTTTTTGTTTTGAATAGCTTTTTTAGCGAAATGAAAGCCGTAGAGAATTTGATTTTTAGGGTATCTTGAATTTTTATATTTTGGCTCTGTGTGAGATGAGTTTTTTGTGAATAATCGGCCTGAAAACGCAATTAGATGACCTTTATGATCCCAAATTGGTAGAGTAATTCTGCGACTAAAAAAGTCATAGGTCCCTGAAGGGTGACGAGTCGCCAATGAACAAGCCAGCAAATCTGATGGATGATAGCCTTTTTTAATTAAATTAAGATAGAGATTAGCACTGCCAGCAGGAGCTAAGCCAAAACCGTAGTGACGTAAAAATGTTTCTGAAAATCCACGGGACTCAAGATAAGCTAAGGCTTCTTTTGATTCAGCAGTCTTCTGTTGCCACAGGTGTGCGCTAAAATAGTCCTGTGCTTCCGAAAATATTTGTGACGTTTTTTTTCTCTGACGCACAGTGCCCTGATCACGCTGGCGTCGAGCTGTGAGCTCAGTATCATCGAGGCCAACATGTTTGGCTAACCATCTTAATGCACCAACAAAATCAAGTTTATGATACTTCATGACAAAACTAATAACATCGCCATGGGCGTGGCAGCCAAAACAGTGAAAATGATCAGAGTAAACATGAAAACTGGGAGTGTTTTCTTGATGAAAAGGACATAGTCCCACTTGATGGTTACCACTAGCCTTAAGATTCACATGATCACTAATGAGACCCTGAAGGTCACAAGAATCAAGGATTTTTTCTTTGAGTGTGGTTGCCATACCTACGCCTCACAATATTGATCACACAACCAGGGAGATAATGACTGAAAACAAATGAATAATCCAGCATCATGTTAAATGTTAAGCTCGACCGGTATTTGTTTGGATAAAATTAAACCGTTTTCTTCCACAGTTGCCTTAAACGCCACAATGTTAACGCCAACTTCTTGAGCCTGAGTCAAGAGAGCGGCGTATTCAGGATCAATATCTCTTGCTGGGGTAAAATAATCACCACTGTTGCGAGTAACAACAAACATCATGGTGGCAGCTGCTTGTTGTGTTTGAGCAATATCTATTAAGGCTCTCAGATGCTTCTGTCCCCGGGTGGTGGGAGCATCAGGAAACATAACACAACGTTTCTGATGACAGTAGAGGGTGACATGTTTAATTTCAATATAGCAGTTAGGCTTCGTCTTATGATTTGATAAATAAATATCAATCCGGCTCTTAGGTGATGATGAAGTCGTTGAGTCACTATTTTGATGGTTGTAGGTGACTTCCCGCTTAATCGATGAGTAGTCGTTGAATTCAGCTAAAACCGGAGATTTATCCATGAGTGTGGTCGCGACTAACTCGTTGCTCATCTGGGTGTTCACACAGATGAGATCATGATGATAACAACTGAGTTCCCAGGTGTAAGGGAGCTTGCGGTTATGATTGGCACTTTTAGATAGATAAACCTCACAACCAGGGGAGTAACAAGAGGTCATTCGACCTGTATTGGGAACATGGGCTAGTGTTACCCCAGAGTCGATGGTGACCTCACAAACAAAACGGTTGTTTCGTTGATTCAGAGTGCCTTTAATAAGTGGGCTGTTAAATTTCATCGAATATTATTCTCACTACTCACGGTAAAAACTGTTGAGTTCTCTCAGAAAATGTTGGGGCTTATAGAGACCATGGAGATTCTTTGTTGTTACGTCTGTAGCATGAGAGCCAGAAGTTTTACTTTTGAGCATGATATAGGCTGGCAGTCCTTTAACGCCGAATGCCGCTAGTATTTCCTCACTATGATCATCAACAACGGTGACATCAAATTTCACTAATGTTAGCCCAAGCTCTGATAGTCGTGATGTTACCTTAGGGTCAGAGAATGTCGTTGATTCCATGACTTTGCATGCGGTACACCATTCAGCCCACATGGCCACTAAAATCGGTGATGAATCCGCCTGTTTCATCACCTCTGTATGATCTGGGTTGAGTTGCCAGGCAAGATGACTTTTGGTTGAGAGTCCTAAAATCTGGCTACCAGCAAACAAAGCAATAGCTAAGGTGATGGTAGGACCGATATGAAACACAGTGCGAGAGCGCAGTGTTTTTTGCCAGAGTGTGACAGTAATCATCAGAATGCCGATGATGCCAAAAGCGATGGCTAACACACGGAATTGGTCAAGGGTGATCTGAGTGGTGAGTTGATAGAACGGAATACGTAGGTAATAAAAAGCTAAAGCCATAATCACAGCAGCCATAATGATTTTGACTAAGGTGAGGATCGTCGACGGCATACGGATGGTGGTAGAAAATTTGTTGAGAATAGGTCCTAAAAAAAGATAGGGTGTGGCGAAGCCTAAACTATAAACACTGAAGATCAAGATGGCACTATATAAGGATAAATGAGAGAAAGCATAACTTAACAGTCCAGCCAGCACAGGGCCAGTACAAGGAGCAGCCACAAAACCAGCGCCTAACCCCATAAAAAAAACCTTTTTAGTGGCATGATCACTACGGCCAAGACCAGAGCCTAATCTTTGTAGAAAGTTAAAATTACCATAGCCCAGCATAGATAGGGCCATCCAAAGGAGAAAACAGGCGAGGATGAAATTCAGAGATTTTGAAGCACCAAAGCTACCGAGGAGAGAACCACTCAGGGCAGCCACAACACCTAATGTGGTATACATGGTGAGGATACCCAGTGAAAAATAAAAGGATCCTTTAAGTGGTGACTGGGTGGCTGTACTCAGAGCCCTTAGGGTAATAGGAATCATCGGATAAACACAAGGGGTGAGGTTGGTGAGCACCCCTCCCAAAAAACTTAAGAGAATAAGCCATAAAAATGATGAGCTGTATGACTGAATTTGGTTGGCTAAAAAGTGGTCCCAAGATAGTGGACTTTGCTCGCGCACTTGATCTTCAGGTAGCATGGTGGCTGGGTCTGCTTGATTGCTAACGTTGTTTGGTGTGGTCGTGGTTAAATGATAATCTTCCGGAACAAAATAGGGTTTGATTGAAAAATACTCTGTATGGGGTAACAAACAGAGCTCTTGAGAACAGCCAAGGTAAGTTATACCAATCATGTGATCCTGAGAGGTCTGAGGATCAGTGGCTGATTTTTTCAGTTTTTGCCAGGCTGTTTCTGTGGGTGTAAAAGTGAGTTCGAAGGTGCCACCATCAACGACAGGCACATATTGGCCTGATACAGGATCGAGGAGCTCTTTGGTTTTAGGCAACTTAGTATCCTGTAGGGTGGTGCCAGCGGGTGGGGTAAAAATCACCTGATCGTGGTATAAGCTAAAGCCGCCATATGTCTTAAGATCAACTAACAGGACCATCACTCGATTTTGATATAGGGCAGCTGGTCTTATAGCCCACTTAATGACTTCAGTGGGGTGGGAAGGCTCATGGAGTGATGGCCCTGCTTGTTCTTGGTCGCTAGCCAGCACAGCCATCGATGCCCAGCTCCCTAGCCACAAAAAGGCAATAACATGAAGCATGCAAACACATCGTTGTTTGCCAAGGAATGTGGATAGAATCATAATCTTATTTACGTTAGTTGGTTTGCTCCCTATCGTGAGGGTCTAATGATAGATCCTGATCAAGGGATATTAAGCATTTGTTATACTCCATAGGCTGGGTACGAATCAAGCATGTTTTCGGCTTTTTTTCAACAACTTCGATAAGACATGGTGAGAAACTAGCGATACCGAATTGAGCACTTTCGCCGTAGCAACTAAGTTCGTATGTGTAATGGTAGATTTCTCTTATCATATTAGACAAACACTCAGGATTCACAGGCATGCATAATCCTTTTATTTTATACTTTTTTTCTTTTTTGATGAGTTTCTTTGTTTTTTTGATACCAGGGTCATCACATTTTGGATCAAAGGTTGACGTCAGGTCTGCCATGGTTTTCTCTTTATTATAAGTTACCTGCCGTTTAAAAAGCACTCCGGTGTTATAAGATGCAACTGGGCAAATGGGGCTATGTTGATCACGCCAGACTTTTTTGTTGGTATAGCCACAAGACAGATCGGTGATCTTTTTTGTGTGCCAAGTTTTCACCCCACAACTGTGATGGGTCATGTTGATACTGATCTTCGTATTTTTTGCTTTCAGGATCATCGATGTATTTTGACAGCGCTCAATGAGGGTTGTTGTTTCACATTTTCTTATTTGCTTAGTGATGGCAATAATGAGGTGATCAAGGGCCGAGATGGCTTGTTGTGTTTGCTGTGGTTTTTTTATGGCGAGAGATAGAAGGTTGTTTTTGATTTTGGTAAGACGACGGAGCTCATGACGGAGTCGAGCAATTTCGAGAAATAAGATATTCTCGTAGGGATCATCGAGGTGTTTGAGGAGAGGCTCAAAGGGCATAGTAATTGTCTTGAGTACCACCCCATGCTTGGCGACAGTGGCCGGCCACTTTTCACTCATTTTTCTTAAATCTTGAATACTTGTATACGCATGTTCGCCCATACCTCCTCGCCACTTGGTATATACTTCAATATGAATCTTGGTTGAATCCTCATGATCTCCTGTTAAAATCATACCTCCAAGATCAAAGCCAAAACCACTGGCTTTAATTAAGCTGTCGATGGAATCTTTTGAGCTTTCATCCTTTTTACTCATTCTAATGACATTCGACAGACTGCCACCAGATTGGTAACCAATTTCAGCCTCGGTACCGCATCTTTCTAAGAACGCTTTTTCTCCTCTGGTTTTAAGAAAATGTAGTGCTTCCTTAGAAAGCTTGATGTTTTTCATCACCACCCTCGGGTTTTCTACTTTGATGCTGTAGAAAAAATAACGTTCGTTCTGGCCTTGATTGAATTGGTTATTGTAGCCGCCTTCCGTTTTACCTGTGAAGGGGTGGTTGGTTGAAGAGAATCCAGCCTCAAGTTTGAGAACATCCTGAAGTTCCGAGGAGCTTTCGATCCGTCGATGGAAGAACTCGACTTGTTGACCATCAGGGGCGTAGTAATTTTGTTTATGACCAACACTAGGGGCATCTTCAGCAGAAGGTAAATCACCAGTGATACAATGAGAAAAATTATTCGACATACCAGCGTTTTTCTCTTTTGGCGATTCTTTCGAATGAGTGGCAATCGGTGGTAAGTCGAAGTCTCCTTTGACTAGTGGGTCGCCACCACATGACCCGATGGCGGCTAAAACCCGACAGTTATCAAAATCAAGAAAAAAACCATATTTAACCTTTTTTATTGCTACGATTCATGACAAACTCCAAGAACGTGATTTTCGTAACACAAAAACAGTTTGGCGGTATAGTGAAAAAATGAATATGGTGATTTTGTGACATACTTTTACATAGGTAAGCACAATGTTTTAAATCAGCTATATTGGCTGTAAGTTTGCTGCGATATAAATTTCCTCGTCAACTCTGCCAGTCAGTTTTCATCATAAATAATAAAATGATGAGCAGTAAAAAACCTATTTATCTCTTAACCTATAAGAGATAAATCATGATATTTAGAAAAATTTTGATTCATATTAAATTTTTCTATTGATATAGTATTAAAAATATATATTATTTTATTCATATGGCGCTCGTGTGTTTTACTTTGTTTAATTTATTTATTTACTCAGATAATGATAATATTTTATGTTCCAAGCAAAAATGAGCAAAAAAGAAGTTCAGCAGATTGTGGGTAATATTATGGAATTTCGACAAAAAATTGCTCCCTTTGATCTTTACAGCGATAGCATTATCAAACATTTATTATTGTCATCATGGTTTATTGAAGCCCTGATTAGGAGAGCGTTGCTTCTTTCGCCGAAGTGTCGGATATAAGTGTACTCAAATGCGTAATGAGATGGATGAATCCATCATAAAGAG
>JAPOQT010000040.1 GCA_026710525.1 Pseudomonadota bacterium | reverse complement strand
CCGATCTGCTCTCCTATGTGGTCTGACCAGTTATTGGTTCAAACAGTTGCCAACAACCATAGCTCATCATTTTTTAGACCAGCCATCAGAGCGATTCTTACAAGTCAAAAAAACCAAACCCCTTAACCTTGAAATTATTGTGCGGGGTTTTTTGGCCGGCTCTATGATCAAACATGTTCAGGAGGGTTTTTTAGCACCATACGCCCATGATCCGATAGTTGAGATACTGCCAACATTATCACCCTACGAACAACTGCCAAGTACGTGTGTGCATCTCACCACCAAGGCCCAGGGTAACCAACACGATGAACCACTGCCCCTCGAAGCAGCTTTCAATAATCATTTACTCACTGACACTGATTGGTTTGAGATTCGCAGAATTGCCGCAGCAGTTTATCAACTAGGTTTTCATCATTATTTAGCCCACGGTTATATATTAGCGGATACAAAACTTGAGTTTGGTCTAGGAGTGAATGCTCCTCATCAACTGATGATTATCGATGAGATTCTTACCCCTGATGCTTCACGCATTTGGCTAGCTAATACTGATCAAGAAAATCAATTACAACCAAGTCCCCTTTTCACTGATGACATCCCCATATCGTCAGACAAAGACATTGCCAGAAGATATCTCAAAACACACCATCCTGGTGACTCAGCTGCTATGATTCCTCAGATGATTGCCCATGAGTTAGTCACCAGTTATCTCAATGTTTATGAACAAATCACTGGTACCACATTTCTTGTTCAGCTTGATAACAACCACCAAAACGATTACCCAGCCGCACTCGCTCATGATGATGCCCAGTATTTTAACCATTTAACCACTGGCTAAACTTATAGACTTAACTGTTATTACATAATGGCTATGAAAAATAGGTAGATTATGATTTCTGGGTTGTATTTTTTTTTCCGTTATGATTATGCTAAAATAAGGTTATTGACTTGCGCGTTTTTAGCAGCCTAGTCCTGCGCAGATTTGTTGTACATTTATATTGAGAGAATATTCTGAGAAACAGTTCTTGGTAGCAATAAAATTTGACACTCACCAGGTCTGTAGGAAAATTATTTAAACTATTTGATAAACCTATCGATATAGTAATTACTCAATTTTATTCGACTGATGATATGCTAGTCACTAGATAAATCTTTACGTAAATGGATCGGAATTATGTCAAAGCTCACTGCCCATCAGCACAACAAAGGGAATCAATTAGCCCTGAATGTTTCTCATAGTAATATGATCAGAATAGCCAAAAATCTTTGGCAAAATTCGGTACAAATTGCGGCACATAAATTATTGCCTGCTAGCTGCGTAACTCTCACACTGGCTATGTTTTCATGTCACGGTGTTGGTGACCGGGATTTTACTGATGATTTACTCGGTATTGATGTCCTAAGTAAATTCGCTGTACTTGACGATCAGTCTCTTATTTTTGTGAACGATTTAAAGGTTTCTACCGAGCTCGGAGCCCTTTGCACATTTAGTGAAGGTGATACCATCGCCATCGCTAAACATGAAAACACTGGTAGTATCCATTTAACTTCAGAAAAACCTTTGAGTCAGTGTTCTGATAACACCTCAGAGTTTTCTCTAGCTGATCATGAAATTTATGTTGGCGACTACGAGAACTTTGTCTCAGTGCATGCACAAAAAATAGGTGAACTTGATGATCCTTACCAAAATAATCATATGATTATCGGTGAAGATGTGTTACAGGCGGGGCATCATTTAAACGGTGATAAACAGATGTTTTTCCCTCTTCAAAAATCACCTTTGGACCGTTATCACACGTCTGGTCGAGGATTTGGTGCTACCCGCAATGGTGGTCGCAGACATGCTGCTAATGATTTACTTGAGCACAAAGGCAGCCCCGTGCATGCGGTTACTGATGGTGTTATTATTGATTATTACTGGTTTTATCAAGGAACAAGAGCCATTGTCATCGATCATGATAATTTCATCGTTAGATATGGGGAAATTGACCGATTTTGGGATCATAACGTGAGATTAGGTAGCAAGGTGACTGCCGGCCAGAAAATTGCTGGTATTGGTCAGCTATGGCATGGTTCTTCTATGCTTCATTTTGAAAAATATTCCGGCAAATTAAAAGGGGCTCTCACTGTGCTTGCCAACTATCCATATAAGCGCAGAAGAGATTTAGTTGACCCTACTCGATTCCTCATTTCCCTTGAAGGCAACCATCCGCACCATCACTAATTGTGCATACTTTCTGCTGCACCTTATCAGTGACATAAGGCAGTGGTTAGCTAGTGCTGGTTCTGCAGGAAAGAGGTTCTCAGAGATCAAGAACGTCTCAAGCCATAGATCCATGAGACTTCATAACATATTTCCGCCTAAGATCCTTTGGTGCCATAAGCGCAAAAGAACTAGTGCCTAGTTTCATTGGCCTGTCATCAATAACTATTCAAGGCTAGCAAAATTAAGTCTTAGTGCTACCTATGCAAGGTTATCGCGTATGATTTGGGTCCATATTGCTACTGAGCTACTTATCAATATCTCAGGTCGGGGGACACCTCAACTCAACAGTCGGTCACCATCACTCATTGTGATTTGGGCTGTCATGATAACTCTTGAAGTATAATCATAAAAAAATTAAATTTAAAGTTTTTTTATCTTATGACGTTAGTCAACCACAGGGGTTAGTTGCGCTGTTCATCATTATGGATACACCTTCATGACTCAAGCAATCATATTGAGAGGAAGACCATGTTTACGAGAATTCAACTTCAACCACAAAAATTTAGGGTATTTTCCTTGATATTTATTATCATGGGTTTGATCTTTACCTCTTGTAAACAACACTCCACATCACTTGATAGCACTGAAGGAACACAACTTAATGCCACCTCAATTAAAAATCTGACAACAGGCAACGATGATCGCTGTGGTACCGATGACGGTCCCATAGGTAATAATAATAATATTTATGATAATGTTTACGAAAAAAGCGAGGTTTTTTTCAAAACCATCGTCAGTCGCTTAAAAAAAGATGATCAAGGTCTGTTTGCTTTCGATCCAGAACAACGATTTATGATTAAAGAAGAATTAGGTATTAACCCATCTTCAATAACGGGGAAAACCCTTACTGGCACAGCACGCATGCTCCTCAACATCATGGGTGATAATGGCAAGCCTGATATGCCTCATCGACCCATTCATCCTGCTGCTTTTTTTGCTGTGATCAGAGACTTTGAAGCAAACAAAGGTGATCCATGGAGTGATGATGCCTATTTTGCTACCACGACTAATAATTGTGGTGGTGGCAAATTGTGCCATGGATTATTTCAGATCTATTTAGGTACTTCAGTCGCGAATATCAAAGAACTATGCGGTAGTAGAGGACTGGATATTCTTAAGTTTTCTAACCGAAATCACAGTCCTCATGTTCTTGGCGCCTTAGATTTTTGCGCCTCACTCCGGTGGTGGAATGGTGGCACCAAATGCTCCAACCTAAGAATTCATATGGATCATGTGAGGGCTAATCAAGCGCCAGTAGGCAGAGGTAATACCATCTGTGTTCCTGAAAAGGATGTACCATCGAAAAAAGAAAATCCCTGTGTAACACCCAACATCCCCTGGACAACGAAAACATTTGCTTATGCTTACTTTTGTGCTTACCAACAACATAATCAGTGGAAACAATATGGTATCTATGACACCTGGGGCCGAGCTTATACAGGTTTTAACACTACAGGTGTTTCATCACAACTCAAATCAGGAGAATTTAAGGGTTATGAGTACTGTGCTGTTAAACGGTACCTAAAAGAACTCAAAACGGCGGGAAAATGCATTGAAGGTGGTGATAACTATCAAGTAACAATGAGACCGCCACCTAAGAATCTGATTCAAGCTTCCGTAGCAAACTTTGCCTGTAAAATTGGCCTACTCCCATCTTGGCTCAACCCTAGGGACTGTGCTCGAGTTGATCCTAATGTTCCTGTTAATCAATATGGTAATCCAGCACCAACAACTCAGGTAGCAGATGAACAGTCTCAAGGAGAGTGTCGAAATGGTCATGTCATTTTTGGTGGCCTGGTGCCTACACCACCGAAATTACCGGAAAAAAAGAGCAATTGGAACTGGTTTGGACCATAGGCAAGGTCATTATTATCATCGCTAAGATTTAGTATTACTCAATAGTTACAAGGTAGAGATGGAGAAACTCTATCTCTACCTTGAGGGACTCTTGTGTTTCACAAAAAACGAGGTTTCCTTGAAGACTGTGAAAACCCTATATTGTCGTGAAAGAATTTGCACTAGGTATGACTTTAAAATACTGTGATCAAGTCAGTGTGTTTGACTAAAATGTTTGCCTGTTTTATCACCAGCTCTCCTGAGCCCCTACTCTCTCGTCAACTGATAAAAAAACATCAAGAAAGTGATTGTTGCTTCAGGTCAGTGTGAACAATTCCCTTAGGTCCCTTTTCGCACCTTAATTTTATCTTCTAGATCTCGGTAGTTTTATTGATACAGAGGGCTTTTTCCTTTTTCTCTCATGGTGGTATCCCGTGTTGATCTACTTATTAATGAGCACATTAATTTTGTTTTTTCAAGTAAAAACTACTGTCGCACTAGTGACAACAAATAAAGGGATTAGCCTGATGAAAATCCCTAACATTTATATGAACTCAAGATTTAATACCGTTTAATATTGACCGAATCTCAACGAAAATCTTGTGTCACTCACCCATATTAAAAAGTCAGTATAAAGCTGAGAAACAGCAGAACAACAAAAGACTCGGTATCCAGTAACAGATTAGGAACCGTAAATGGCTAATAAAATTAATTTTTTTTTAAAGTGATGACACAATATTCCGAAAAACGTTACAGTATTTTTGATCTAATATTGTGTAAATAACTGTTGTAAAATTATGAATTACCCTAATATCATTAGTTATCGAAACAATTTTAAGGGCTTTTTCTTGCCTCTCGCCATCTGGTTGCTTCCTTGTTTGGCAGTGATTTCATGTAGTGAAGATGGGCCGATTTCCCTAAGAAAAAAAATATATATGGGACAAGGAAAAGATTATAAAGCCGTGGTCCAAGGCGCCACTGTGACCTTTATCAAAAATTACTCTAGTAAAAATACCGCTGGGGTACTATGCCATTTTTCAGCAGGTGACCAATTTACTATTGCTAATATGAGTCGACGAACCAATGGTATCGTTATTCAAACTGATGGCCTAACACGTGTCTGTAGTCCCGGTAGTCAAGATCTTTTTATTGCTTCCCATGATATGTATTTTGGTCAAGCAAAACCACTCAACCAAGCAAGACAACATCATGATCACCACCTATCCTATAACAACCATCATCAACCCCAATTTTATCATCCAGACTACTACGACAATACGGAAATTATGATCTCTGAAAATATTATAGGGCAGTCTTTAACTCAGCCTTATCGGTCAGCTATTGTTTTCCCTCTCTTTGATCAACCTCTCGATGACTACATTACCGAAGGACGTGGCTTTGGAGCCGAAAGAGATTATGGCTACCGAAGGCATGCAGCCAATGATCTACTCGAGCATGAAGGATATCCGGTTTTTGCTGTCGCTGATGGTAAGGTGTTAGATTACTACCCATTTTATGCCGCTACCGATGCCGTGGTTGTTGACCATGGCAACTTTGTTGTGAGATATGGAGAAGTGAGCAGTATGGCTGATGGTTTGAAAATCGGTGATCAAGTGGGGGCTGGACAAAAGATAGGGTATATCGGACACCTAGAGATGCTTCATTTTGAACTGTACTCCGGAGAAGCCAAAGGTCCTCTTACGGTTGAAAATAATTATCCATTTAAAAGAAGGTGGGACCTAAAAGACCCCACCTCGTTTCTCAAAAAACTTGAAAATAACAAGATTTTCCCGAGATATTATTAATTTTCAAGTTGAATCCACACCCGCCAAACTTGAAGGTGTGGATGCTTCTCCAGAGACCCCCATTTAAAGATCTCTACAGGGTAAACAATGAGCTGAGCCCTTATCTGTTACTCATCACCTTCTTAAACTCAACGGGTTTAAAATCCCCAGCAACAGTCACCTTCTCCATAACAACAGTCGTTAGCGGAACATCTTGCGCGTTAGTTTTAGTGGTACCAATAGTATCAAGGACTTCTAACCCTTCAACTACTTCACCAAAAACCGTATGTTTGCCATCAAGCCATGGTGTAGCGGCTAGGGTAATAAAAAACTGGGATCCATTGGTATTTGGCCCTGAGTTAGCCATGGATAAAACACCTTTTTTATCGTGTTTTAGTTTTGGATTGAATTCATCTTGAAATGTGTACCCAGGACCACCGGTACCATTACCCTTGGGATCACCGCCTTGAATCATAAAGTTTTTAATCACTCGATGGAATTTCAAACCGTTATAAAAATCCTTCTGAACAAGACTCATAAAGTTGGATACGGTTACAGGAGTTTCTTTATGAAACAATGATAACTTCATAACACCGAGACTTGTTTTGAATGTGACTAACACTTGATGATTCTCCTTCGCTGATGATTTGGTTGATGATTTGGTTTGTACTTTGGTCGCATCCTTTTGACTTTTCTCCTTCGTTGACTCTGATGATGTTGCTTTAGTAGCTGACTTCTTAGTAGTAGTAGCTGACTTCCCACTCTCCTTCTCTGCTTCAGCTTGACCAACAGCCGGCATTAGTAGGGTAACACTCACCACCAAGAGACCTGCCAACAAAAAAAACTGGGTACGCCCCCAGAAACTGCTAACACGATGAACCTGACAACTTAACACTGGTAACTTCATAGTATCTCCTTACTAAAATAATAAAAAATATAAGTATTATAAGTGATAAATAGAATAAATTATGGACAAATTTCTGTGCTCATGATTCAGCTGAATATGTTCTTTTTTCATCTCACCACCACCCCGTCCTGTCATCATACAATACTCTCGATGCCTATTGCCACCTATGACCGTGTTGAACCATTCATTATCATTCATAACCCTGGTCACTGCCACAGACCATGATGAATAAGGTGAGATCATGGGATGATTGAAAAAAATTAGGAACTACTCACAAAGTTCCGATGAAAAGTGTGACCATGAAGCTGATAGATAATCCTTTGAATAATCATGTCGGTTAATGTTTACTCGTCGACAGATCTTGAATTCACAACAAAATACCAGTATGATACCCTAGTGTTTTTAAAAGTGATATCTTTAATTTGTTTCTCACGAGATATCACATGTCATACCATGGGTTTTTTACCAACTTAACCACTCAGAAAGACCACCATGTACGTTCATGAATTTCAAGCAAAAGAACTGCTTAAACAATCAGGAGTGCCTGTGCCCTTAGGCATCCCTATGACATCCGTCGCTGAGGTTAAAGCAGCGTATCACCAACTCACAAGCCATAGCTACCATGGTATCGTCGCTGTTAAAGCACAAATACATGCTGGTGGTCGTGGTGAAGCCGGCGGCGTTAAGATAGTGAAATCCCTCACAGAAGCAGAAGATGCTACCCGGTCTTTACTGGGTTCAACTTTGGTAACTCGCCAAACAGGAGTCGATGGCAAAATGGTGCATACGGTTTATCTTGAAGCCGGTTGCCATATAACATCAGAATATTATCTGAGTTTTTCTGTGGACCGCTCCTCTGGTAAGGTGGCGTTACTTTTTTCTGCTGAAGGCGGGATGGATATCGAAGATGTGGCTGAAAAACACCCCGAGAAACTGGTGAAACTTTTCCTTGATTACGACCGTGGTATTGCCTCATACCATACGTGGCAACTGCAGCACCTCTCAGCACTTCCCCCTTCCCTGGTACCATCATTACATGAAACCCTCGTCCAACTATTCAAAGTCTTTAAAACATACGATCTTTTACAACTAGAGATTAACCCCCTTGCTTTACTCTCAGAGCAATCTTTTACCGTCCTTGATGCCAAACT
>JAPOQT010000039.1 GCA_026710525.1 Pseudomonadota bacterium | reverse complement strand
TTTCCACCATCTCCAGTAGATTGGGAGTCGCCACCGTCATCGCCATTGTTTCCACCATCTCCAGTAGATTGGGAGTCGCCACCGTCATCGCCATTGTTTCCACCATCTCCAGTAGATTGAGAATCACCACCACCATTTTCGTCATCTTCTCCATATTGCTTAAGATCATTTATACCTATAGTCTTTTCTAAATCTGCTGTACTGGGAACAGTCCAATATTTTTTATAGGTATCGCTTCTGAACCCACGGTCTTGGCAAGCCGCAAACACCATCACTGTTATCACGATAAGCGACATAGTCGTTATCAAGTAGCGAGTGGCGAATTGAAGAGTGTTTATATAATTGAAATAATTAGGCATGATGTATGATACTCCCAGATTGATTAACAGTACTTTGATTTGTTCCCGACTATACGAGTATCTAGAGGTTATTAGCTTACTCATTTTACTTAAATGTTTCGTTTGACTTCGACACGTTTTGTTCAAGATTCGTGCTCTACCAATGACTCTCCTAAGAACGACAGTGAGACTGTCCTGAAAACACTATAGTAAGTCATTACTGGATAACGTCTGCAAAAGTCATGATTTGAAACTGCCACCGTTGCTGTCTGGCTCGTCGGATATTTAGTAAAAACTATTTAATGCAAAGTACATATTTTGTTTTTATTCGTGTAAGTCTTAGATATCACTTCTTAATTTCTATTTTGCTTAAGCGTAGCTGTTGGTAAATATTCGAAAGCATGAGTAACGTGACAGTGATATCGCGACTAAAACACACTTCGACACAAGAAATGGGAGAGGGATATGATAGGGTGCTGAAACGACTTTTTGTCATTAGGCATACCCAAGTAAATCACCGTTCAACAATCATAGACTAACCAGTGCCCAGAGGATTATATTTTTTGAGAGTGAGATCTTATCATTTTTCCCTCAGAGTCTTGCTCTCGGTGTTGATGTGGCAAGGATTTGAGAGTTGTAAAATCAAGTATTTAGATGGAAAACAAACCCTTTTTCATAATGCCAAAGCAACCGAAGAATGCTTTATATGGTTAAGTTTAAGGTAGATATTCAGGCTTGAGTACAAAAGGGTATCTCTTAAGGTATGAGCCGTTCTTAATGCTTGTGGGTAAATGTGTCGAAACGCTGGCTGACTTTGGTCCGAATATTTAGTGACATTAATCTTGATTTTATTCTCGAGTGTGGCCACTAATAATGCTTCTCTACCGGATCCTTAAAGTCGAGTGATGCGCTTTAAGTGTTACTGGTGACCTGCTTGTCTTGTCTTTGCTCAATTTTATGAGTTGTGTGGGTGTTATGATCAGACTTTTGATCAATTCTTTCTGACTTTAATAAGCGAACTTTTGCTATGACTTACGAAAATTTTCGGCGACCTGAGCTCAGGCGTTTTGGTGGCTTAGATAGTATGGTTATCAAGAAGCCTGATCCTTCATCTGTAGCGATGATACTATTTCATGGCTATGGTGCGAATATGTATGATCTCATCGGTTTGTCAGATCAGATTTCTGCTTGTCAAAATATGGACGTAGTATCGTTACAAGCGCCACTCGCTCTTCCTGGTTTTATTGAGCAAAAGATGTCCATGAGATGTTGGTTCCATCTGGACAACCGAGTTCTTACCATGATCTCTGAGCATAAGCAGCCATTAGATGTTATTTCTCAGTTTGAAGGTCATCGAGTGCCAGAAGATTACCGCACATCTCTCATGATGGTGAGGGAAGCGCTTGTGGATTTAAGCCAAAGGTACGACAAACTTATTTTGTTAGGCTTTTCCCAAGGAGGAATGGTTGTGACCGATTTAGTCGTGACTTGGGCTAATGAAGTCCTT
>JAPOQT010000038.1 GCA_026710525.1 Pseudomonadota bacterium | reverse complement strand
TGAGCGTCTTTATTTATTAATCTTATCGACACCTCACCTTGCGATTGTACTACCTTACCTCTTGGGAGGCAATTTTTTTCATGGGTAAACTAAAGATGCGACTCACCTGCAAGGTGAAGTCTTATCATAGAACATGTTGGTGTTTCTTATAGCCCTGAAACAATCTTAGATGCTTTGAGAGATGTTGAAACATACATTGTTCGAGATGGTAAGAAAAAGTCTGCCATTTCTTATGGCATACCAAGGGCACTCCCGAAAGAGGCAGAAAATACTCAAAAAGACCTTACAAAATATAATTATTTTTACTCAAAAAATAATCGACTTGTCGTGTGTGCCTTTAAGAATAGTGCGCAAAAGGGGGTATGTTAAGATGATCACTCCTCAACAGCTACATGATTCTCCGCGCCGGGCCTCGGAATATGTCGCTCATCAAACGGCTATTTGCTCCCTCTGATCCCCATCATTTATATGGTTAATGATAAGATTAAGCTCATCTTTTGTTCCTGTTTTCACACTCATGTGGATTTCTGCGTTAGCAAGACTATCCCTAAGAATTATACGAGCTAAAGGACGAGCTATCACCTTTTTAAAATAAGCTTTCAGAGGTCGCGCCCCATAGTCACGATTGAAGCCATGGGCGAATAATAAACTCTTCACATCGCCGGCAAAAGTCACCACAATGTGTTTTGGTTGCAGAGCACGATTTAATAATCTGAGTTCACGATCAATTAACTGGCGATAAATATCATCACTCAGATGGTGGTAGGTCAAGATAGCATCAAGGCGTCCTAAAACCTCTGGTTTCATCTCTTTTTCAACTTCCTTGGCGTTAGTTGTTAAGATAATACAACTATTTCTAAACGAGATTTTCCTCCCTTTATTATCCGTTAAACAGCCATGATCTAAAATTTGCAACAGAATATCACAGAAATCGGGATGAGCTTTTTCAATTTCATCAAACAAAATCACAGCATAGGGATTTTTTCTCACTGCTTCTGTGAGAATCCCGCCCTCTTCGTAACCTACATAGCCACTCGGTGAACCAATAAGTTTGGCCACAGAATGTCGTTCTGAATACTCACTTAAATCTAATCGAATCACTTTTTCTTTTGAGTTCAAGAAAAATTCACTTAAAGCCCTCGCTGTCTCTGTTTTTCCCACACCACTTGGCCCCATCAGCAAAAAAGAGCCGAGGGGTCTTGAGCTGTCACCCAGACCTGCATAAGAACTTATTAAGGTTTCGGCAATCTCTTTCAGAGCCTCATCTTGACCAAAAACCTGACGACGTAAAAATGATTCTAATTCAAGAATTCTCTCCTGTTTTGACGTGAGTATTCTCTCTTTAGGAATACCTGTCCTCCTTGAGAGAACATCAGCCACATCCTCTTTCACAAGAGATGTTGACACCTTACATTGTGCCAAAGACTCTTCGAGGGCTGGAATTTCTGAATACTTTAACCGAGACGCCTTCTCATAGTTCCCTTCTCTTTCAGCCATTTCTTGCTCCGAAGTTAAGGAATCAATACTTTTTTTGAGAGCAGCAAACTCTCTTATTTTTTTAACCTCTCCTAACCACATACTTTTCTGATTTTGATATGTTGCTTCCAACTCCTTGATTTCTTCACGTAGCCGATCATCAGCTCGGTCAGTTTTAGCTAAGGTTTTCTTCCGACGCAGCAAGGCTTCCATCGCAATTAACTCAGAGGGCATAGATTCAATACTAAACTTTTTCGAGGCACAAGCTTCATCAATAAGGTCGATGGCCTTATCAGGAAAATGACGCTCCCACACGTATTGATCTGATAAAAATACCGCATTGTAAATAGCTTCACTTGATATTGTTAAGCCATGGTGAGCTTCTAGCCGGTCCCGTATGCCAAGGAGTATTTCAATGGTGGATTCTGGAGACGGCTCTGCTATTTTTATTGGCCGGAAACGTCGATCTAGGGCTGAGTCGGTCATAATGTACTTTTGATACTCTTGGAATGTTGTGGCGCCAATACACTTAAGGTCGCCGCGAGCCAAGGATGGTTTGAGCAAGTTGGCGGCATCCATACTACCTTCCGTTTTACCTGCGCCAACAATCATGTGAATTTCATCAAAAAATATAATCGCTTTACCGTGTTGCTCTTTGACAAACCTAAGCATTTTTTGAATCTTTTTCTCGAATCCTCCTCGGTACTGAGTACCAGCCATAATCCTACTAATATCTAAAGAATAAATCGTATAATCAAGAAATTTTTCTGGCACATCTTTTTGGATAATAAGATAGGCTAAGCCTTCAACGACAGCGGTTTTACCAACACCCGCTTCACCAAGTAAAATGGGGTTGTTTTTACTTTTCCGGCTAAGGACCTCTAAAATAGAACGAATTTCTTCTTCACGACCAATGAGGGGATCAATTTTACCTAGCCGGCAAAGCTCATTGAGGTTAATTAAAAAGTCGAGACCATCAGCACTTTTTTCTATGGAATCATCTGTTACCCTAATATCTCCGATAACAGCCTTAACTTCTTTCGGGAGCGTCGACAAGATATGAGATTCACTCACACTTGTTGCTGATGATTCCGTGGCTAAAGCATTCGCTTCTTGCAACCATCGCATAAGCTCTTGATTAGGAACAACTGTGGTGATCTCCCCTGAGACTTTAGGACACTTATTCAGCTCTTTTTCAATGACTGCCATCTTGCCTGACAATTGATGCCAACACCCTAAGTTAGGGTTTTTAGCCATCCCGTATATAAGATGCCACGGCGTGAGTGCACCATGTTTTTGATGACGAGCAAACGTTTGAGCAATATCAAAAGAACCAAAAAAATCGGGAGAAAATGAGTACATGAACCCTCCTCTAAACTTTATGATTTCAACCTTACCTGTATTCTCGAACCCTGTTTGATGGTGGCTTTTCGAATACGTTAATCACAAATAAAGAGTGGTTTCATGGTTAATATTTGTCAAGGGCTGCCACAGATTACCGGGTATATCTTAAGACACCTCCCCTTAGCGCACCTTAAGACTTAATAGGGCAATCATCGCTAAAATAATGGCAATAATCCAGAACCTCACAATGACTTTTGGCTCTGCCCAACCTTTTAGCTCAAGATGGTGATGGATAGGCGCCATTTTAAAGACACGTTTACCTGTGAGCTTGAAAGAAATCACTTGAGTCATAACACTCAAGGTTTCTAAAACAAAAATACCCCCGATCAAAGCCCATAGTATCTCATGCTTCGTTAATACCGCTAGAGTCCCTAAGGCAGCCCCTAGTGGTAGCGAGCCGACATCCCCCATAAATACTTGGGCAGGGTAGGTGTTATACCAAAGAAAACCTAGGCCCGCACCAACCATAGTAGCTGCAAAAATACTGAGTTCACCGCTACCAGGAACATGATGATAATTCAGATACTTAGCTATTTCAACGTGACCTGTCACATAACAAAGAACAGCTAATGTGGCAGCGGCAATCATAACTGGGCCAATCGCTAAACCATCTAAGCCATCCGTGAGATTGACGGCATTAGAACTACCAACAATAACAAAACAAGCAAATGGTATCCCTAGAATACCGAGGGGTATGGCGACGAATTTCATAAACGGTAAAAACAGCCAAGCAAGAATTGAGCTCACAGACTCTTGACTACTGGCAACATGCTCGTAAGAAGGA
The DNA here is from genome assembly GCA_026710525.1 of Pseudomonadota bacterium. Lineage (GTDB taxonomy): Bacteria > Bdellovibrionota_B > Oligoflexia > Oligoflexales > Bin106 > Bin106. The sequence goes on along the minus strand of JAPOQT010000038.1, from coordinate 7,114 downwards.
ACAGACAGTTGCTGACCATAGGAATAATCGAAAATCAGTAGCACGATGAGAGCCATGGAAAACTGGCTAATCAACTTCACTCTCGGTGTGAGCCCTTTTGCATTCTTTTCTTGAATTTTCAGGTAGTCATCAATAAACCCAAGCAAACCAAAACCAGCAACAATCATCACCAGAGCCCATAAAAATGGACTTTGAATATTCATCCATAATAACGACGGTAGTAATACTGCTAAAATAATCAAGCCACCACCCATGGTCGGTGTGCCATTCTTCTTCTGATGGCTCCCGGGACCATCGTCTCTAATAACTTGGCCCCATCGCTTTTTTTGCAAACGCTGAATAAACCAAGGGGCAAGGAGTAAGCTCAACAGCAGCGAGGTTAAAAATGCCATCCCAGCTCGAAAAGTAATGTACCGAGAGACATTGAGAAACGAAAAATCTTCGACAAGCATCGCTAGAAGATAAGGTATCAAGAGATTTGTAACTCCGGAGTCTTGGTTAGTAGGTCACGGGTGAGTTGATGAACCCGACTACCGTGAGATGCTTTTAAGAATACCACGTGTTGCTTGGGAAGCATGTTGGGTTCTTGGCAGCTTACTTGGAAGTGTAACGACATCGCGAGTTTGTCCCACTGTGGGCTCGTGAGAATGTCACTTGCGGTCCTAAAAGAGTGAATGGTGGCTGCATGACATATTTCATCACCTAATCCTTTTGATAGGTGATCAGAGCTAAGAGGGCCACACAAAATAAAAGATAACTCGATTTTATGGATAACAGTATGAAAATGAGCCTTAATCCACCCTCCAAGCTCAAAATGAGCTAACTCCTCTCTATCACCAAGCTCCAGCATATCACCTAAAACCAGAGTGAGCTGTAGCGGTGAATGAGACAACAATAATTGTGCACACAAACCAAATACACTGAATAGTCCTGATCTCATACTCAAAGGACAAGCATTATAAGCATCATCAATGAGCCGAACGCCTTTGGCTCGCCACAACTGGTAACGACCGTCAATACCTGGAAATACTAACTTTTTACCATGAAGCTCAAGGACTTTGCCACCGAGAAGAATCATCGCGCACCCAAGTGTTATAGCGAGATTTTCAGCTGCTTTACTATGGATAGAAGAAACTGAGAGGGAGATTTTTTGCTGCTGAGTAAACACTTGAGGATGGTCCAATTGAGCTACTACTTGTGTCTCAAGACGGTTAAAATCTATATTATAATCGGTGAGTATTACACTCCCCATTGCTGGAAATCTGTCGTTGGTATCAGTGGTAAAACAAAACGACTTATGACGACCAGGATGGGTTAGGAGTTGCGCCATAATTTTAGAATCGTTTGCTGGCCCTAACCAATAAGCTTCTGGGGCGGAGCTAAACAAACGCATCTTGCCTTCATAGACCTCGTCGATGTTGGTCACGCAACTAAGATGAGATTCTGTGACACAGGTTAATACTGAAATATTAGGTGAGGCTAGCCAAACAAGACGCTCCAGATCATTCTTATTACGCATTCCCATTTCACATATAAGAAAATCAGTATCGGCTGGTGTATTAAGAATAGTTTTCACGACACCAATCTCATTGTTTTCATTCGCCAAGGTCGCCGACACAGATCCAAACCGAGACAATGTTATTTTTAATAGCTCTTTAACCGTAGTTTTGCCGCATGAACCTGAAATAGCGACTAGTTTTGTTTGCACCAACACGGTTTTTCTATAAACATGACCCAGGACTTGGTAAGCACTCAAAATGTTCGGTACTGCCACCGGTGAGCATGACGCCAATACCTTAGGAGTGTGTTTCTCTGGTTCATAAAAATAACCAGCACATCCACGACTAATCGCTTCACTAATAAACTGATGACCATCAAAACGCTCTCCCTGTAACGGCACAAAAAAAGATCGAGGGTCACAAGCACGTGAATCAGTTTGTACCTTGTAATAGCTAAAAAAATCATGCTCCATACTCTCTAAGTCTATGGGCGTTGCTTCAGGAATATACTGATGAATAATGGTGTGTAACTTCATAATCATGTCGTGTTAGTGGTGGCGTCTTGCTGACCAGTATGATTTTTTTGATCCTCGAAGAAATCAAGAGCCACTTGTTGATCTGAAAATTCTAATATCTTATTCCCTATTGTCTGAGTGGTTTCATGACCCTTACCAGCAATTAAAACCACCGGAAAATTCGTCTTTACCTGCTGACTTCTTTTTTTTCCACTGTTACCCATAAGACATGCCTCCCTAAGGGCTCGTCGAATAGCCTCCCGGCGATCTAATATAACAGTAACCTTAACCATATCAGGGGGACTAATCCCCCCTTTGATATCATTGATAATCGACTCTGGATCTTCCTGGCGTGGGTTATCTGAAGTTAAAAATACTCGATCACTCAAAGTGGTGGCCACTCTGCCCATAGGAGCTCTTTTACCCTGATCTCTCATACCACCACAACCAAACACCACCCAAAGTGGGTAACCCTGATAAATATCCTTTAAATAGCCCAGAGCTTGGCCGATGGCATCGGGGGTGTGGGCATAATCGATGATGACATAAGGCTGCCGCCAAATAATATGCATCCGACCTGGCACAGGACGCAGCTGGGTCATGTCCATTTCCTGGAACAGATTGTGATCATCAATCCCTAGGATGGATGAGGCCATATGGGCGGCTAAGGAAAGATTTTCAGCCATAAAGTGACCTGAGTAACCATGAGAAGGATTTTTCATCTTTTTTGGGTTAATAACCTGAAGCTTATCCCAGGCACCCTCCTTTGACAATACGTCTGACTTACGACAACACTTTTGAAAAACATCTGAATCTAGTAGTTTTTGTGTGATCCACTGTTGGGTGTTTTTTGTCGAATAGGGGGCGGAAAATAACTGCCATTTCGTCTGGAAATAGTCATCCATGGTGCCATGAATATCGAGATGATCACGGGAGAAGCTGGTGAATGCCACATGATCAAAGACGATCCCATATAGTTTTTTTTGCATCAAACTATGACTCGATACCTCCATGATCACATAACGGACGCCATAAGTTACCGCTTCACTCAGGAGTGGAAACAGGATCGAAGGGTCTGGTGTGGTATGACCAGTGACCTTAAAATCAGGGAGGCTTATTGCCTCACCACCTAATGAGTAACAAGAACCAAATGTACCAATAACAAGATGTGGCACCTTGACCTGTCTCATGAGTTCATGAAGTATCCAGGTGGTGGAGGTTTTACCATTGGTCCCTGTGATTCCAATAAAACTTAGTGAGTTCTGCACTGATCCTGTTATCACATCCATGGCAATTGGCCATGCAGACCGAGGACATGACACCTTGATATAGGAGGTGTTCTCTGGCATAAGTTCTACTGCTAAAGAAGAGCCGCCGACAAATACCCCAGGCTGATAGCGACCCTTTAACATAACAGGTAAGCTCTGATGATGATCAACCTGAACTCCTTGATAAAAAAGCACCCCAACGGTAGCCGGATTTAGGTCACCATCATGAGATTGATCATAGATTCTTTGAAATGTGTAAGACGGAATGAGGGATACCAGTGTTTTATCAGAATTATTCATCCTGTAAGACTCGAGTAGTCCAGCCCTACGAAGACGGGCAACTATCTCGCCAAGACGACAGCTATATTCTGGTTTATTTTGAGAGTGTAGGGTCATCTGAGCTTCTCATTTAACGCGGGTTTCTGGAAGTTATGCATCATGAGGCAAACGGCGAACAATAAATTGATGGACAGAACGCAAAAGAAAATAAACAATATCATTGTTACCGATGTTTAACAGTTTCTCTCAGTGGTGATAGTACCGATGCAAAGTTACCTCAATCTTCTCCAAGAGATTCTACAGAATGGCTGTGACGCACAAGATAGAACAGGTGTTGGGACTAGGAGTCTTTTTGGTCACCAACTACGATTTGACCTCAACCATGGCTTCCCTATTGTAACCACAAAGAAAGTTCATTTTAAAGCTGCTGTCTATGAACTACTTTGGATGTTACGCGGCGATACTCACATCCAGTATCTAGCAGATCATGGCGTGACTATTTGGCATCCCTGGGCCGATGAACAAGGAGAGCTCGGTAGGGTTTATGGTGCCCAGTGGCGCAGCTGGCAGACGCCTAGTGGCGCAACAATTGATCAAATATCTCGGGTACTGCAAAGCCTGAAAGATGACCCGACCTCAAGACGTCATCTCGTGGTGGCTTACAATCCAGGAGAACTAGATCAAATGGCGCTACCACCCTGTCATGCTTTTTTCCAATTTGCTGTGAAACAAGAAAAGCTTCACTGTCAGATGTATCAAAGATCTGCTGATATTTTTTTAGGTGTGCCGTTTAACATCGTCTCTTACTCCCTGCTGACGATAATGATAGCGAAAGAGTTAGGTTATGGTGTCGGTGAATTTATCCATACTTTTGGCGATGTCCATCTCTACCACAATCATTTTGATCAAGCAAAACTTCAACTCTCAAGGCAACCGCTACCACTACCAACCCTCACACTAAATCCCAATGTGAATTCTATTTTTGATTATAGCTACGAAGATATTCGTTTAGAAAATTACCAGCATCATCCTACCATTAAGGCACCGGTAGCCGTATGATGTTTACCCCTCCATATCCAAAAAACAAGCGTGATGAACACAACAAACCATAACCGTGACAAAAAACAGATCGAAGTCTGCCAGATTGTTTGCATGACAAGCTCTGGCGTCATTGGCAGCAATGGTCAGCTCCCTTGGCATATTCCTGAAGATCTCGCAAAATTTAAGGGTATAACCATGGGATCCTGTTTAATTATGGGCCGAAAAACCTGGCAGTCATTACCAGGGATTCTCCCGGGAAGAGCCCATGTTATTATGTCTCGTTCCGCTCTCAGTTTACCTAACCATCAACAACTTGCCCTCGCTAATACCGTAAAAAGCGCCCTTGAAATAGCAAAAAAACTAACCTCAAATCAACGTGTATTTGTCATTGGTGGCAGCGAAATTTATCAGTTATTACTCCCTTGGAGCCAGAAAGTTTACGTCACCGAAATTAATGACAACATTGCCGGAGACACTTTTTATCCCATAGCAGCCCTTGATCAATTTCGCTTATTAGAAAAAAAACCAATCACCCTTGCCTTAACCTCGCCAAAAAACAACGATTCTCATCATCCACCCGACAGAGTGGTGAGTGGCTATGATAAACTTTTTATAAGATAGTTCGCCATTAACTTAATCTTTCCTTGAAAATGAGGTGTTGATACTATATGATAACCCTGAGACCCGCAGAAAAATTCTCATCAACGCTTATTAAGGAAAGGACCGTAATGATAAAAGTCTCAAAAAGTAACGACGGACAGCCGTTGAGTCCGTTAGCATTTAATCAAAAGCTGTTACTAACCACCATAATGTGCATAGGTGCTTTTGTTCTCGCTACCAACCCTTCTCTTGTGCTGGCTCAGGAGTCAACCCCTAAGAAAGATAAGACTCTTAGTCATGACCATGCCACCACCACCGATACTAAAAACAACAAAGACTTCACCCTACCCGAGGGACTGGTTTGGGAAACCAATAACTCTGACCCTGTGATTGCGTCCCCTGAAGCTGTCCCTGGCGGTACTTATTATAGCCACCTACAAGACTTTCCTGTCACCTTTCGTCGAGTGGGTCCTAACTCAAATAGTGGCATTCGCTCGTATTTGAATTCAAATCAAATGGGGCTTTTATCCCTCCATCCAAACACCAAAAACATCATACCTTCCCTCGCCACTCACTGGGCTGTGGCGGCTGACAACCAAACCGTTTATTACAAACTCAACACAAAAGCTAAATGGTCTGATGGTAAACCAGTAACAGCTGAAGATTTCCAGTTTACCCTCACATTTATGAGATCACCTCATATTGTCGCTCCTTGGTACAATAACTACTATACCGAAGAAATTAAAGATGTTGTCGTTCATGCTCCTGATGTGATCTCTGTGGTGGCAGGGAAAAAACATGTCAAAAAAACCCTCTTACTTACCACAACCCTGAGTCCTATGCATAAAGGTTTTCATAAGCTTGATAAGGATTGGGTAAAAAATTATAACTGGAAACTTGAACCAACCACTGGGCCTTACGTTCTATCATCATTTAAACATGGTAAATTTGTGACCTTTAAAAAGAAAAAGTCATGGTGGGCTCAAGATCTTAAATATGTCAAAAACACCTACAACTTTGAAAAGCTTCACTTTAAAGTGATTCGCAATCAAGAAGCTATCTGGCAAAACTTCCTTGCCGGCAAATTAACAGAACACCATCTAACTATTCCTGATCTTTGGCATAATAAAGCAAAGGGCGGTGTGTTTGATAAGGGTTATGTGAAAAAACTATGGTTCTATACGGATACTCCTCACGGTGCCCAAATACTTTTTATTAACAGCTCTCGAAAACCTTGGGATGATGTTAATGTGCGCAAGGCTTTTGCTCACGCACTCAATTTTGACAAGGTTAATAAAAATATTACCCAGTCTGAGTATGTGAGATTACCCGCTTTTTATATTGGTTATGATAACTACGACAATAAGGGTGTGACAGCCAGGGAATTTAGTGTGGCTAAAGCCTCGTCCCTAATGAAACAATCTGGTTATACACTAGGCAGTGATGGCTTCTGGCAAAAAAATGGTGAGAAGCTAGAAGCTAAAATTCTTTACACAGCAAAATATCACCAACCTCGGCTTATTCTGCTGAAAGAAGAGGCGAAAAAAGCTGGCTTTGATATTGTCCTCGATATGAAAGAACCTTCAGCTGGCTTCAAACAACAGAGTGACAAAAAATATGATATTGCCTGGGCTGGTTTTGGTATAGGAGGTGCACAACCGCCACCACCATTCTGGCAATTCTTTCACTCTGTGAACGCTAAGCCTCAAACTAATAACCTTACCATGACCGCAAGCCCTGAACTTGATAAACTCATTGATGCATACAAGGCAACCTTTGATGAGACAAAAAAACAAGAGCTGTCTCGTAAAATGATTCAGTTTATCCATGATGATGCTGCTTTTATCCCAGGACTTATTAATCCTTTCGTGAGAATGGCATACTGGCGATATGTGATGCTTCCGAAAGTACC
>JAPOQT010000037.1 GCA_026710525.1 Pseudomonadota bacterium | reverse complement strand
TAGCGTTGTTAACCACGAATACGTATATGCTAATAACTATATTATTCAAGCAAGGTGTGAAAACCAACAAAAACAGTTCTCGACCGCTTCCTTGAGGGTGACAGCTAACTATGAGAGTTCTGTGAGGCCACCAAAAATAACTAAGTGATATCTCAGTCAGAAATATTTGCTTTAGTGGCGTCAACATCACCAATGAGTGACGTTGTTCTTGGTTTAAATGATCTGAGTACCATTTTTCGTTCGATAAAATGATCTTCACCTCGCCGGTAAGTTCCTTGAAAACTAGCAGGAGCTGTCATAATTTTTTGACCTTCAATTAAACGAAGAAATGGTGGTATCCTGACACTTTTTGTTTGACTATAAAGACTCATGATAAAACTCGCGACATCAAAGCCGAGAGCGGCGAGGACCGAGGGTTTTTCACCGGTATGAAAGAAGTATATTTCTCGGAAATCTTTTGAAAGAAAACTCTGGTCATAGGAAACAACATAGTGAATATTAAGGGGTGATTTAGATGGGCGAAATGAAGGATGCTCCCAATAATCGAGGCCATAAACCGATCCTTGATAATTGAGCTTTTCTAATATATCTAAGAGATAAATAGAATCAGACAATCCCAAAGCTATGACCGCTACTTGAGTTTTTCGCGCCATGAGACTTTGAGCTATTTGCTCTAATGCTGTGTGATTGTTCTGGCTATACTCATGACTATTTTGAGTCATGACAGTGTTATCCTCAACACTGATGACGTGTTGCCAAATATTAGCTAGCGGTTGCTCAGTGAGATAATTAAAAAAGCTGGTCACCATTTTTTGAATATGGGGTGGTCTAGGACCCTTGATGGTGTTAGCAATTACTAAAGTCACTTGATTCACAGATGATAACGGAAGTTGACGATTTAAATGTTGGGCAATGACTTTTAGTTGCCAATCATAACTTGATGAAAATGATAGTGATCGTGAGTGTTGTGCTAGGCCTTCGATGTTTTTTGGTAACAGAGAAATAAACATCTTACCCCGTAACGAAGACAGTTCTGCATAGTGAGAACTTTCGATTTCTGATAGTCCTCCTACCAAAAATGACACTCTGTCATCAATATACAACTCGTCAGCTAGTTTTTTAGCCAGTGTTAGATCCCCTTTATGATCGCGCACAATAAGCTTGATTTTTTCATGAAGGTCGTGATGTTGACCATTGACTTTATTTTTTGTCATGGCTAGTGGCGATAGAGCACTCTCAAGACCATTTAAGATTGTTTGGCTAAAAGTAGCTCCAGCACCTGTTAAGGGCAGTAAAACCCCAATCTTTAAATCATCAACAGCCTTTTCATATTCCACTGACTGTAAAAGTTGGGATGATGGAAAAAGTAAAATAAATAGGCAATGACCGTAGGTAATGATCCAGTAAAACCTGAAATATTTTCGTATGTTATTAAAATAATTCATCAGGATATCTCCTTTAGCCGATAGGCGTGGTTACGAAGTGATAAATGATCAATACCTGTGTGAAGATGTGACGATCGTGTCTGCTCATAATGAGATGCTTTTATTAGGATGATGTTAATGGTTCGCTTGTATCTTGGTTTTTGTCAACTCATTACCATGACCCCTGCTCAGGGGGTAGGTTGTATTTTACTATGTTCTCTTTTGTTGTGGAGTGGTTGTGATCATGAGAGCACAGCGGTACGATTTACGAGTTCTCATGAAAGTGACGCTATAACAACAAAAGCAACGTTGGTATCAGATGATGACGCTGAAAATTTTGCCTTAATTTCTGAGTTAAAGCAGCTGACAATCGAAGATCAACAAGGCGCTAATAATTTAAGATCGATGAGC
>JAPOQT010000036.1 GCA_026710525.1 Pseudomonadota bacterium | reverse complement strand
CATCAAGAAATTGCCGCAAAACAAAATGATCACTGGTTAGGGGGGCTTGGGCAAAAGCAGTGCTACCAAAAATCACAAGTCCTATCCGATCATCAGGTCGACTCCCAATAAACTCACTCACCACCTCTTTCACCGCATCAAGACGGGTAACGGGACGATGATTCACCATCATATCTTCCTCTGACATGCTTTTTGATGTGTCAATCACCAAATAAATATCGAGACCATCACGGCGTACTGTGAGCTCTTTCTCACTCACATAAGGACGGGCCAGGGCTATGATTAAGCTCACCATCATCAGCAGAAAAAGTAACCACCCCGTATGAATCAGCAAACGAGACCATGATAATCGATGACGACCATTGTGCCCCAGTCCCTGAGGAATCAGTATCCTAAACACCCTCATACGCTTGTGGTAGATAAAACAGAATATTACCGGTACAGCAACAGCTAAGAGTCCATAAGGATAAGCAAAAGTCACGACTACCCTCCTTGTCCTTGCTGGCTCTCGATTCTCTGAGCCAATCTTATTGCCACCTCACAACACTTCTCCCTGAGGGAGCTATCAGACAAGTGCTCCTGGTATAGTAGGGCGTCACTTTGGCTAAAATGTTCTTTGATCTCCCTATCTAACCCTTGCCCCATCAAATGTTGTCTTTCAAAGAGCCAGAGCTCCCACTCCTGTCCGGTAAGGGCTACAGGATGGCCGCCAAAATAAGTTTTGAGGATCTCTTTCAGCTCATGATTATGCGCCGCAATATCATCTGGGGATAATGCTTTCATCTGGATGATCCTATCTGCAGGCAGGATTGAGTGCTGGGACTTAGTTGATTTCAGTCGCCATAACCTTACCACCAGCCATGCCCCTAAAATAATCAGGAGTAAGATCGAAATCACCAAGATGATCATAAGTATGTTCAGTGGTGTTTCATAAGACAACATAATGGGATGAGTAGGAGCTGTCATGGTTCTCACCGCAAATAGAATTTTGTCATTATTTAACTCTTAGTCTTCTTCTTGATCCTAAGGACTTTTGTTGGATCATGGCTTTGATGACTGCTAAGGAACAAGCCGTGGTGGTCATATCCATAGCAAATATTCCCCGCGATGTCATCTGAGAGGACCATGCATCCTGGCCTTGGCTCATCTGATCACCAGAAGATGGATAATATATTTGCCTTGACTCAAGGTCCTGCAAAGTAAATAGCGAGCTTTTAGGTGGTTTGAGTTCCAGGGGATCACGCACACGCAAGCAGCTGAGTTCATGCTTATGGGATAGTGCTTGCAAATACTTCATGTAACCAAAGGAATCATCGAGAAAATCAGAGATAACCACACAAAGAGAAGCACGTTGCAGTTGTTTCTCAATGTCGCTAAAAGACATCATGAGTGACGTTTGTCGGTAATGAGCACTAGGATCATCTAACAGAGCTTTTAAAATACGAAACAATTGAGCTTCACCACGCATTGGTGGAACGTAGGTTAAAAGAGAATCAGCAAATAATATGAGTGATGACCGGTCCCGGTTTAAATGAGCTAAGGCGATAAATAAGGCAACAAT
>JAPOQT010000035.1 GCA_026710525.1 Pseudomonadota bacterium | reverse complement strand
CATATGATTCAAGAGGCACTAACATCTTGTCTCGGTGCCATCGAGCAAACTCCCCCCCTATACTCAGCGATTAAATACAAGGGAAAAAGACTCTACGAGTACGCTCGTTTATCATCTTCTCATCTCGTACCCCTTGACAAAATGACGCGCCACGTGACCATTGAGTCAATCACATTCGAGGGCTTATCTTGGCTGCACAAAAACGACGACCAACTTGCTATGCTGCCAGAACTATCACGTTTTACTGTAGGTATACCGTGTCTTGATTTTACCGTTGTCTGTTCAAAAGGCACCTATATTAGGAGTTTATGTGATACACTAGCCGAATCTTGTGGTACCCTTGGCACGATGATAAGTCTGCGGCGACTTGAAAGCTCTGGTATCAGAGCGGAGATGTGTGTGAATTTAGATCAATTGCTCAATCGTCCTCAACAAATCAAGAAGTCGATGATACCTATGGAGAAACTAGCTCTTGAATTACCTAAAATAAAGGTATCAGGGGTAATAGAACGTCGGTTATCTCAAGGACAGCGCATCGCCTTTAATCTTAAACATGATTTTATCAATGACGATAATTTTTCCATAGGGCCTTCAGAATCCGGTATTATAACTGCTGAGCTTCGTCCCTATCTACTACAACATTTCGGTACCCATGATGATATGAAACCAGAACAACAACATCAAAAACATGAATTTGTTGCCCTCGTCTACAACGAACAAGAGCGTTTAGTCTCCTTAGCAACAGTTGTTATCACAAGTCACCATAAACTAGAGAATCAGCCAGAATCTTGTCGTAACAAAATTTTTTGGCGATGTCTTCTGAAACAAAAAAGAGAATTAGCATGCTAGATGACCAAGAAAATCTTGAAGTGTTTTCCAGTGAATCCGTGAGTGAGGGGCACCCTGACAAGATTGCTGATCAAATATCCGACAGTATTCTCGATGAGATTATCCGGATTGATCCCTATGCTCGGGTTGCTTGCGAAGTTTTGGTGAATTCACAGTTTGTTGTGATCTCTGGTGAAATCTCAGCCAATGCTCATATTGATTATGAGCAGGTAGCGCGTCGAATTATCACTAACATTGGTTACAACGATGATGAATTAGGGCTTAACGGTCATACTTGCCAAGTGATTGTTGGGATCAATGAACAATCACAGGATATCGCAGGTGGCGTCATGCAAGGTGATTCCTGGCAAGGTGACCTTGGTGCTGGGGATCAAGGATTAATGTTCGGCTATGCCTGCAATGAAACCCCAGTCTTTATGCCAGCCCCCATATATTACGCTCATCTCCTAATGAAAGAGCTCTCACGGCAAAGAAAAACAGGAGTTGTTTCATGGCTAAGACCTGATGCTAAAAGCCAGGTCACCGTGAGTTATCAAAATAACCAAATTAGCAGTATTCCCTGTGTGGTGTTATCGACACAACATAATGCTGAAGTGTCTCATCATGACCTTAAAGAATTTGTCATTGAAGAAGTTATTAAGCAAATAATCCCCCAAAAATATCTCAAAAATACTGAATACCTCATTAATCCCACCGGTCAATTTATCAAAGGAGGCCCTGCTTCCGATACGGGGTTAACAGGTAGAAAAATTATCGTCGATACTTACGGTGGTCGAGGGGCCCATGGTGGCGGTGCTTTTTCTGGCAAAGATCCTACTAAGGTCGACCGCTCGGCAGCATATATGGCTCGCTACATTGCGAAAAACATTGTTGCTAGTGGTGCTGCAGAACGCTGCTTAATTCAGGTGGCCTATGCTATCGGAGTGGATAAGCCCGTGAGTATTTGGTTAAATCACTACGGAACAAATCACATCCCCACCCTTGAGCTTAAGAAACACATTATGAATCATTTTTCCCTGATACCAAAAGATATTATTCACAGTTTACAACTAAGGAAACCGATCTATCTTGAAACAGCGACTTTCGGACATTTTGGTCGCCCTCATTTTCGTTGGGAAAAAACAGATAAGGTTAATGTATTTAAATGAATTAACCAGAAAGACATAGGGAGAACAGATTCTCTAAGCTTTCAGTCATTCGATTAAAACAGTAGGAGATAGCCCCCTTGCCAACTAAACGTAAAAAATTTAAAAAGCGTATTTTTCTGATTAATCGCGACTTACAATTTCGTTTTGCTCGCATTGCTTTTTTCATCGGTTTTATTTCGACATTACTCTGTACTGTGGTTATTCTTTATCCACTTTTTCAGTTTGAGATTCTTCGTATCCCAAAATTTCTACCACTACCCATTTTGTCAGCTATGGTCTTTGCTACTATCTTAAACATTTGTTGTATTATGTTCTTAGCTATCATTATTACCCATCGCATCGCTGGTCCTGTGTTTGCCTTGTCTCGAGAATTTACTGAAATGAGTCAGGGGGTTTTTGGCCGTGAGCTACAACTCCGTAAAACAGATGATCTCCGCTACCTCTCACGTTGTTTCAACGAAATGAGTGTATCCTTGAAAAATCTGACCTATGATGATATAGAAAGAATTACCCTCGCCCTTGACACCATCAAAAGCCTCGAACAAGAGCTAGCTACTCTCACGATGAGTGCTGAGGAAAATGACGATCAGGAGTACGTTCTATCCTCGGATAAGATGGAATCCTTGAAGGAGCAACTTGCTCATCTTGTGACTCATCTTGGTTTATATTCACGTGAATTACAAGATCGGGTGGTGCCAAATGAATCAAATGATCAAAAGAAAGATACTCTTAACCATAACTAGATCCTGAAAGCAGGTTGTGTGATCGCTTATCTGAAAGGCCGAGTCCATGGATATACCAGTGATCTTCTCGTGCTCAATGTACAGGGGGTTGGTTATGGTGTGCACGTCCGTGAGGATTTATTACTGTCCATGAGTTCGAGTACTAGTTCTCAGGAAATTGAGCTGTGGATCCACACCCACATGTCTCAAGATAGCTTAAAACTGTTTGGTTTCTGCTACTCTGAGGAAAAAGAACTGTTTCACCACCTACTGTCGATGCCTGCGGTCGGACCAAAACTAGCCATGGCTATTATGAGCCACTTAAGCTTTGATGATCTCGTCACATCGATCCGAGCAAGTGATAGCTTGACACTCACGAAAGTGCCAGGAATTGGCGCTAAAAAAGGCAAGACTCTCCTGATTGAACTCATGGCAAAACAAGAGAAAATCTTAGCTCTAGCCGAGTCATTCCGTCAAAACCATGCCTTGACTGGCCCAGAAACCACCATCTTACAGACAAACCCCTCTGAAGCAGATGATGGCACCCCTCTCATCGCCTCACAAATCCCTCACTATTCCCAGATCACAGCTGATGTGAGAAGTGCCCTCGTGAATCTTAATTATTCAACCATGGAAGCTACTCAAACCGTGAGTCAAGTGACTAATAATATTATGAAACAACATTCACCGGTCTTTACCTTTGATCATGTATTTAAACAAGCGATATCAAAGTTACAAAAATCCTCGATATTATACTCGGCACAATCTGATTTATTTAATAACTCTGAGAGTAAAAAAAATAGCTCCCATGCATAGTCTAAACCAAGGAATCATCCCATGAAAAATTCCCACAACATATCAAACCAAGGCTCTGAGGGCAGCACTCATGGCACATCCAGGTTAATGAGTCCTGAACCTGAACAAAAGAAAGAGCATGAACAGCTATATTCATCACTGCGACCAAAGAGATTTAGTGATTACCCTGGACAACAAGAGCTGATTGATAACATGAGTGTTTACGTTGAAGCAGCCAAAATCAGAGAACAAGCCCTTGATCATGTGTTACTCCACGGGCCTCCAGGTTTAGGCAAAACAACCTTAGCTCATATTAGTGCTCACGAACTCAGTGTACCATTTTATGCGACTTCAGGACCCGCATTAGAAAAGCCTCGGGATATGGTTGGTATTTTAACCGGTCTTGAGGATCGTGCTGTTTTGTTTATTGATGAAATCCATCGCTTAATGGTGCAAGCAGAGGAAATTCTCTATACAGCAATGGAGGATCAATCTGTTGATATTGTTGTTGGTGATGGTGGGTCAGCAAGATCAGTGCGTGTTGCGGTGCCATCTTTTACTTTGATTGGCGCCACCACTAAAGCAGCTAAATTATCAAGACCTCTCATGTCGAGGTTTGGCATCCAAGAAAAGTTAAATTACTACGATCATGATTCTCTCGCAGAAATACTGCGCCGTGGTGCCCACGTCCTCCAAATTGACTTCCCTGATGAGAGTTTAGCTCTGATTGCCCAATGCTCTCGAGGAACGCCACGTATTGCTCATCGTCTCCTCAGACGCGTGGCTGATTTTGCTGAAGTTTATCATGCTGGCACGATTACACCAGAACTCACAAGTGACACTTTAAAACGATTAGGCATTGATAAGCATGGATTAGACCAAACTGATAAGAAGATTCTACAAGTACTTTTAAGTAGATTTCATGGTGGCCCTGTTGGCATCGACTCTCTTGCTATGGCTTTTGGTGAGGACCCACAAACACTCGAAGATGTTTATGAGCCCTACCTCGTCTACCGTGGTTATCTCCAACGCACCCCTAGAGGTAGAACATTAACTAATCTCGGTAAGAAACATCTCGAAGCCAATTAAGCAGTTCATGATTAGCCTTATTATTTCTCCCAGGAATAAGTATCAGATAATTCATCTTATGCTCTGCTCGAAATATTCCGTTATAGGGTCTGTGGGATATGCTGACTTAAGAACACAAGTATCAATCATGATTCATTTTGTTAAACACAAATGCTTAATCCTTGGTGTACTCGCTTTCGGGTTATCTAGCTGCGCGCTCGCAAAAAAGCGATGTGACAACGAACTAACAAGTAACTTACCAAGTAAAACCAAATACTCAGGTTACATTACTTGGCGAGACTATTCCCACAATGTAACAGATTTTGGCATCGCTGGCCATCACACAATGACAGAAAAGTGTTTAGTTCTGGTAGAAAAAGATCCCTCTGTTAACTCCTGGAATCAACTCCATCTAATAACAAGCTTCCATTGTATTCGCCATTTAATCTATGATGGTATAAGACAAAATAGACACAAACTTCATCTGATGCTAGTCATGGATGCTGATGCTAAAAAACCAGAATGTTCAAAGACCGTAGCCATTAAATTCTCAGTTTCTAACACACTCATTACCGTTCCTGAAAAAGGACAAGATCATAAAAGCAGACCTTTTTCAGCCACTTCTCCGCAACTCACCGCGTGGCACTTTTTACTTAAGCCGTTACTCACTCCATCAAGTTCTCATGAAAACTATAAGACTCTCGCTAATGAGGTAGAAAAAACCATCACAACACATATGAAAAATCTCGACCTGGCCGTGGCAGACAAAATTATTCAGGATCATGGCCGTGATATAGAGAAAAAGAAAGAACGGGCTATCAAGCTGGCTGATATATGCTATGACGATAACCAAGAGTCTCATGAGCCTAACAGCCGAAAGAAGTTTGCTTGTTTTCTGAGTTCAGATATTTTTATTTTTACCCTAAACTCAAATCTCAATGACTTAACATCTGACTTTCATCAGAAAAAGTCTTGTTTAATACCCCACAAAAATCTTGCTTTTGATCTGGGGTTAGAGTCATATCAATTGGAGGATTTACCTAAAAAACCAAAGCCATGGATAGGAATTCATCATATTTTCCAT
>JAPOQT010000034.1 GCA_026710525.1 Pseudomonadota bacterium | reverse complement strand
TTAATTAAAATAATCATCTTGGATTTAATACTCAGATAAAGAGTTATTCCCTATGAGAATAACTCATAAATCAGTATAACCTACTATCGAATTAAATCAATATTTATCTTAAATAAAAATGAGAGTAATAGCAGCATCACCTGTATAGAGTCTGTGACACAATTGCTATTTGCATCATAATATAGAGCATATAGGATACATGAAAACAGAACATAACTAAATAACACTATTGATAAAATAAATGTAAACTCTCAGTAATGTGTCTTATGGTCATATGATTTTAAGTAACATTATTGAGAACTCTGTCACAAAACCTATCGTTTTGGGCACTCGATGTTTAGTGAGCATCCATAGATAGTGGGGGATGTCTGAGAAAAAGAAATAAAACAATATTAATATAAAATCTAACTAGGTATCTCATAAGTATCAAAAGTATTGGGCTGGTGTGCTACAACTAAATAAACACCTTAACCCATACTTTCGAGAGCAACGATCCAAAAGAGAAATATTTAAATTGACAAGCAACACTCATCCTTACTTTCCCAAACTGACCTGTAATATTCTTCTTGAGGTCAGCTCAAACTACTATTTCTCATTGTCTTAACTACGAACTCAAATGGATAATAATTGAATAGTTGCGTTACTGAGTAGTTTGGGGAACGCTACTTAGCTGAGACATCATCACTAGCAAGCATACCAAATCAAGCTTATCTTTGGATCATATTTAGAACGATGATTTAAGTGTAAAGGAGAAAAATCAACTAACACAAGGAACAAGTGACTTCACCCTATTCTACCAAAATCAAATTTTTGTCATAGAACTTAAGATGGTGCAATCAGGTGACAACTAAAGACACTGTGTTAGCCAAAGGGATGGAGCAAATCAAAGCACGAAGCTACGCCGAAGAATATAAGAGCCGTAGCCGGCAGATTCACCTGTTAGGACTTGCGTTTAACGCTGAAAATAAAGTGTTGTGGACATAGTTCATGAGTAGCTTAGTGGTGACACTACGACTTAACTTTACGTTGCCCACTATCCTGAATCGCAACAAGATCTAGAACATAACTAAAAAGCAGCAGCAACCTATGGAAATAGCCACCTCAGGGTGGCCAGGGATTTTACGTGTGCTGCTAGCATAGCTGGGTACCAGACCCTAAAGATTCCTAAGAAGGTAGACACCTGTTTTTAATCTCGCATGCCACCCGGCAAGACAGTCTCATCAAATTACTGAATCACAGCTTTAACAGATTCACATGATTCTTGTTGTTTCGCGAGCAGATCAGTCTCAGATGCTTGATGATAATCATCAACGTTTGTGATCAGACAAATCTTAGGAATTTTCTCGCCAACACCATAGAGTATGGTGGCATCATTGTATTCTCGAGCCAGATTTTGAGCCAACTTGAACACATTATTATTAAGTGCAAAAACAGCAATTGTTTTGTCTTTAAGTAGAATTTCATATTGTTGGACACTATTATAGCCAGAAAAAAGGTCGCGGCCACCAAGATCAGAATCACCGGTTAACTCAGACCAAAAATCTTGCTGAACTTTCGCCTGTGTTTTTTGTCGAGTATCAACGTATCCGTATAACAAAAATCCAGTACCTACCAGTATTGACACTCCGGTAATGAAAGGCACTTGCTTTCCTATACTTACAAGTTTACCAAAATTACGCCAATCATAGCTAGCAAAGGATATTAAAGATGCGGATGGCGCAGCGATGGCAAGCATTAATGTCAAGGTGTTTAGTGTAGCATTCTCAGAGTTAATTGAGAGAAAGCGCCTTGCTTCACTATATAAAATAACATTATCAAGGACTTCAAGACTTAGGTATGCCGGCACTCCTGACTCATTAAAAAAAATGTTTTTCGTACACCTTAACCGAGTGTCCAACACTTCTTGTCTACCGTCTTCATCTGTCACTGCTGTCAGGAAATCTTCCTGCTGATCAAGTATTGAACACACAGACACTCTCACATGTCCTTCTGTTGCAGGTTTGACGGTAATAAGTAATTGCTCTTTGGAACTGTTATTGATAATGGTACCATATTCCTCTTCAGTACTATGGGACAATTGAGAGTGCTCGTGCCTCTGACGGCCACAACCAAATAACAAAGTAAACAAACAAGCAATAATCATCCACCGTATAAAAAAAATAGTGAATATTGCCTTACGAAACATTGCGGACATAATAACCTCGAAATAATATAAAAAATAAAAAATTAATCTTGATTCTCATTAAATGAGAACCTCAACATATCATTAATATGAATTATAAAGAAAGTCAATGTTTTTTAATTAAAAATATTGAGCAATTATAGCGCTTTTATTATTATAAAGACTTATATAATAGAGTATAGAGCAGTGC
>JAPOQT010000033.1 GCA_026710525.1 Pseudomonadota bacterium | reverse complement strand
GTTATGGCTTAGGTGTGACGTTCGTGAGACTATCCAGGCATTGGCATGAGGTTGAGTTACAACAAGCAAACAAGACAGACTATTTCAGGGACAGATACCTTGAAGAAAGGATTAATAATTGTGCAGATGTATGGTAAGCGGTCAACTTTTTACGGCATGTGGGCTGGGTTGTTACTAGCTATGGCGCTAGTAAGTTGTAAAACACCGCCGTCTGGGTGCTTGAATTCAACAAATAAAATTTACGTTTCAGCACATGAGGGTCCTAATTATCACGGTGGATTTTTGCGAATATATCAACAAAATCAACCAACCCAAGAATGTGATGCGGTGATAATGCCCCATTCAGATGGTGCCTTTCATAACTGGGAAAAACTCACCTTTCATGTTGATCGTTCGTGTCTAGCTGTTGAAAAAGGTTTCACAGCTTCACTTCTTTTGTATCTAGGCTTAGGTGATCTCTATCCCTATGAATATGTTGAGATTCCAATAGACTCTGCTTATTTAAGCGCCCTCGCTGATAACCGATCAGCTTTTATTGCGGCCTATGATCAATTTGGTTCAGGTCGAGACACTTTGACGAAGTATGAGCGGATGATCGCTCAGATCCATAGGATGAAGTATATTGACTATCAGAGTTCCTATGAAGCTCATGGTTGGTTACAGAAAAATCAAAAATTGAGTCAGAAATCCATTAAAGTGTTAAAAAATCTCCAAACAGATGCCTGCTCTCACGGCGTAATCCCAGAGTCTTTACATCCGGTGAGATCCCAGAGATATCAAGCATTACTGAAATTAAGGATCAATGAAGATCGTCAGAAAAATCTAGCCTGCTACCTTTTTAATAGTTTGGTTTATTTTGATGGCAAGGTGACCCTCACAGATTCTGAAAGAACTCAGTTGAGTGCCATTAGTCAGATCACTGGTTTTTCTCTCTACAGTATTCCAAGAAATATTTCAGAAGAATCGAAAAAAAGTCTTAATCAACTCGTTAGTCAGTTTATGACTAAATCGGTTGTGGATCAGTTTCAGTTAACCAAACGAGCGAGCAGTCCTAGCGCTGATGGTGAAATCAATCGTTTTACCGAAGGGGAGTATAAGTTTTTTGTGAGTTCTTCGAGTGGTTGGTCCCAGGTGGTCATGAAAGGTGCTAAAGCGGTTTTTGGTATGGCTAAAGATGTTGTCAATCGTTACAATCCCCTCACTAAATCCTGGGATGGTAGTCCATTAGAGGCAAAAAACAATGACCAGATTCCCTCGCCATTACTCACTGTGGCCGGTAATAGTCAAGCACAGCAAACCGGAGGACAAAAATTACAATTTCATCATCAGATACTCAATCAAGGCGTGGGTTCTCAGGCGAATTTCCAAACCTCGACTTTTATCGATCAAACCCTCTATTCTTTGTTTGTTGCTTATCATGATAGCCATCAGCAACAGAAACATCCTGTAGCAAAAATGCATTCAGGCTCATTACTCCTTTATGGCGGACAGCCTATAGGCGTGTTGCATGTGGTGAATAAGGCTTATGTACCAAGGGTAAGTCATTCTGGTATTCTTTTAAAAACATACGAGTCTTATCGTGATAAGCAGGCAACTCAAGAAGGTCCGGTGGCGGTAAGTGATCCAACCACAGGAGCAACAGATCCCGTTGAGGATGATAACACGGGTGAAAATATTCCTGAACAACCTGATCATAATGATGACGATCCTCGCGACGAAGTCACGAATGCGCCGCTCCCAGTGACTGAAATTCAAACCCCTATTCCTGATACTGTCACCGACACAACTGTGTGTCAGGCAGGTACCCCAGGTTGTGCTAATGATGGCACATTTTGTCGAACCAATAGCCGTAAAGCCGGATGTCCACAGCAGCAAAGATCTGATACAACCACAGACACCACAGACACTAACAACACAAGGACACCTTGCGATCCAGCCACCGATGAAAACTGTGCTGATGATGGCACCGTGTGTGATGCTTTGCGAACGAAACCGGGTTGTCGTGATCAGCCAGATGGTGAGCCAGAAGAAGAAGTCACCATAATATCTTGTACCCCCGGTCAAACAGGCTGTTCAAGCGATGGTCAGTTGTGTGGCGAAAATCCCATGGCTCCAGGGTGTCAAAAACTCGTTAGTGATGATCTTTGTCTCGCACAGTTTAGTGGAGTTGCCGAAGGTTGTCCAGCTCGTCTGATCCCTGAATTAGAGAGGACTATTGATCCTTGTACTTTCCAGGAAGATAAGTAAGGAGGGCTTGAATCGTGATGCTAAAGTCTTATCATATGTTATGATGGAGTGGTACTCTGATGCTGGAAAGTCAGCTCGGGTAAGATAGAGATTCAATGGGTGCAGATAAATAAGAAAGCACCGCTGGTGTTAGGGATGAAAAATCGAAGTAAATGAATAAAAATATATTGTTACAATAACTATATAAAAAAATCATCTTTAAGATTAAAGTGACTCATCTTAAAGACGAATAAACTATTAGGAGGTTTGATTCATTACTATTTGTCTAGAGGTCATTGACTGGCAGTTGGTATATCATGGCAGATTATCTTATGATTGAAGGTTAATGTGAAGTTGAGTATGAACAAAAATCTGTGGATAGAATGGGGCGAGCTTGAGCTTGTCATCGTACATTGTTATGGTAGAAAATCAACCTCTTAGATGAATCTAGGAGGTTTTTTTGTATGTTGATGAATGGCATGAAGACATGGCACAGCAAGTAAGGGAAAGGAGGGATAAAATTAGCATAAAACAGCGAGCTTTATGAGTTACTGAAGTCTGAGATCAATCCGTATTGATCAGTATGTATTTCTATAATTTAAGCCTAGGAGGAATGATGATGCAGTATAGTTTTTCTTTTAAACATATGGAGGTCTCCCCTTATTTAGAAAAATATGCTAGAAAAAAAATAGAGCAGAAAATGGATAAATTTCTTTCAAATCCTAGAGAAGCGAAAATATCTTTTTATACCTCTAAAAAAGAGTTTGGCTGTCACTTATATGTGGGCGGTGACTCTTATGATTATTTTGTATCAGCTTCTTCGCCAGATATGTACACTGCTGTGGGCAGTGTGTTAGCGAAGTTAGAATCACAGCTTCGCAGGCGCAAAGATAAATTTAAAGTCAGTAGACAAAGGGGTAATAAAGCGAGGAAAGAAGTCGAGTCTTTAAGGGCTTGATTTTGATCACCAGCCCTTCTGCTATGATTCCTCCATGCCCCCCTCCAGGTGGGGCGTGTCTGGACTCAAACATTGGGTGAGTGAGTTTGTGATATGTGAAGAGAGTTTTCCTTTGTTAGGCTGCTGTAACCCGATTACGACCATTTTTCTTCGACAGGTAAAGTCGGTTATCAGCAATTTCAAGGAGCTCTCTCACATCATTCATTTCCCGACGAAGACCAGCAACTCCCAGGGAGATGGTTTGTTTCAAAGGAACAATGGTTCTTCCTTTAGGGGTTTTTTGTGGAATTTCAAAGATCTTCTTTGCCATAGATGATCTGATCCTTTCAGCTAATTCGGTGGCTGTTGATTCTGAAGTTGATGGTAAAATAATCACAAATTCTTCACCACCAAATCGACACAGAACATCCTGAGTGCGAATGAGTTTGTTAACATGCTCAACACTTTGTTTCAAAATAATATCACCAGCTTCGTGTCCATAGGTATCATTAACTTTTTTGAAGAAATCAAGGTCGTAGTAAATAATGGCAATATCCTGGTTATAAGTCTTTGCCACTTTAAATTCGCTGCTTAAAGTATCTTGTAAATATTTTTTATTAAATGCTCCGGTGCCAGAATCAACGGTTACCATTTTGTAGATCTTATCGTGGACCAGGTTATCCATATTTGATGAGGAAAAGAACTTAAATAGTACCGCTCCTAATCTGATCATATCGCCATTATTGATGGGTGATTTTTGCTTGACTGGTTTATCATTTAAAAATGTACCATTAGAGCTACCTAAATCTTCAATGGTGACTTTTCCCTCTGATGATGAAAAAAACTTGGCGTGCATTCGCGATACCGACGGTTCGTCGATAAAGATGGTTGCCTCCGGACTACGACCAGCAATACTAATATTCTTGCCCACGGAAAATCGCTTACCTAGCTGATCACCGTTGTACTGAACAAGGCAACAAGGATTAAATTTAGATGAAGAATGTTGTCCTGATCCCATGCTGTAGGAGGAGGTAATGATGGTTTCATCACCAGCCATAAATAAAGCCCTCACTTAAAATAGTTAACCGGTTTATAGTAAGCCGCTGCATAGTGAAAATACATTTGACTGAGCTACGGCTTATATTATACGTTATCATCGGGTAGAGTGATAGTAAATCTTAGCTCTAATATTAAGTAAAATGGTTTATAGTGTGCTACTTTTCTTTATTTTTAGCATAGATTCGTGGTATAAACATTTTCTCTGTTCAGTCTATTTTATGAAAAGACAAGTCGGCATGTTTTAAGAAAACATGAGCAACAGCTAAGAGTGAAAGAATTACTGTGATGAGTAAAACAGTTGTGAAAAAAACTTGGTTAAGACTGCGGTCGATCTCGTGGATTCAGTTTTTCGGTGATCTACTCAGTCGTGCTTTAGGATTTCTTCCCCCAGAGACAGCCCATAACATGAGCTTGCGAATTTTAGCCAGTAACAAAGTCACTCAGATATTGCCGGGGATCCCACTGTATAACAAAGACTTTACGGTCCATGTCCCCGGGTTAGGATCTCTCATACATCCCATTGGTTTAGCGGCAGGATATGATAAGAATGCCGTTGCTATTGCTGGTCTTTATCGCTTAGGTTTTTCATTAATTGAAATTGGCACAGTTACTCCTCGACCCCAGTTAGGACATAAGAAACCAAGAGTTTTTCGACGCAAAGACACACATGATCTCGTTAATCGTATGGGGTTTCCTAACCGAGGTGTGACGGAAGTTGTTTCTCGACTAAAAGAGCATGGTGACCGTTCCTTTCTCCTGGGTATCAACATTGGTAAAAATCAAGATACTCCCTCAGAAAAAGCGATGGATGATTATCTTTATGGTCTTGAACATATGAAAGCCTATGGTGATTATTTTGTTCTCAATGTATCATCGCCGAATACAGCAGGTCTTCGTGAACTCGCCACTCCTAAGTTTTTTCAGAGACTGAGTGAGCGTATTCGGGAAATAGAAGCAGGGTTAACTGGGAAGGTTTGGGTGAAACTAGATCCTGATTTAGATCAGCAAAGTTTTCAGGGTAATATTGAGGGTATATGTCAGGGGGATTTTGCTGGTGTTATTCTGACTAATACGGCACGAGTAATCTATCCTGAGCCGGGCGGTCTTAGTGGCCATTCCCTGCGTAGTCAATCCCTGAGGCGGTTGATTTGGGCAACTGATGTTACCGGTGGTCGTCTGCCGATCATGGCTGTTGGTGGTATTATGAGTGGTAGTGATGTGATAGAGTCATTGCGGTTGGGCGCTTCTTGCGTCCAATTATACACCGCTTTGGTTTATCGAGGGCCATGGTTGGTGCATAAAATACTGTCTGAAATCGAGTGGTGCATGGATGACCTAGGTATTCACCATTTATCTGAGGTCCAACACTTACGACTATCCGATGTTCGTGGGGTAAGCCGTCAGTAATCCCATGGTTGGCATACGAAGGTGAGTTAGCTCAATTTGTTTGAATATCATCATAGTGATGCAAGAGGAGTCAGCAAGGTGCCCCAGTTATATCACAGAAGAATCCGTGATAACCGCTATGGTACGATTCCTCTCAGTGTATTTGAAAACGAAGTAATTAGTCATGCTTGGTTTCAGAGATTAAGATATATTAAACAATTAGGCTTTTTTCATTTAGTGTTTCCAGGAGCACAACATTCCCGGTTTGAGCATTCCTTGGGAGTGATGCATTTAGCTAGTAAAAGTTTTCATAGACTGAGAGAAAATCTGATTAGGATAGAGACAGAGCAAATAGGGATAAGGGAACAACTGAAACAGGAAAGAGTGCTGTTTCCTAAGTTATGCGAGGACCGTCTTGGTTATGAGTTAATTCGTGGTTTGTTTGCGAGTGAATATTCTGAAACGGTTTTTCGGTTAGCCGCCTTACTTCATGATATTGGTCACTGTCCTTATTCCCACTGTACTGAAAAATTTTTACCCCTTATGACTGAGATGGTCTCCTGCAATCCTGAGATCCCTGATCATATTAAACAAGCTATGATCGCGTCTCATTCAACATTGGCGACGAGTCATGGTAGTAATGGGCAATCAGGGAGCCGAGCCAGTTGTCATGAGGCATATTCTCTTTTGTTGACCTGGCAAATCCTGTTAGATTTAGAGCAAAATAATGTGGCTTTTCCTTGCTTTAAAGAAGATATTTTGGCTCTTCTCAGTCCTGATTTACCTCTTCATCCTGAGTCACCATTTCATCAGCTCAAAGGTTACCATGTGTTACGGAACCTCTTGTCTGGACAGTGGGATATTGACCGTATGGACTATTTGCAGAGAGATTCGATTCAGTCAGGGGTTGAGTACGGTAAGTTTGATGAGGACCGTTTGCTCAATTCCATGTATGTTGTTTGGCATCATAAGAGTCAGAGATATATTCTTGGTTTTTTAGCTGATGCTATGCCAGCCCTGGAAGATTTTCTCAGAGCCCGACAGTCAATGTTTTCTCAACTCTATTTCCATAAAACATCTGTGGCTAGTGAAGCTATGATTCTCCATTTGTCCCGCTTGCTAGGTGATTGGCGTTTTCCAGCCAATGCTCAAGTCTATGCCGGGCTCAGGGATCATGATTTGGAGCAACTGTTTACCCAAAAACTGCAAGAGGTTTCGGGATTGAGTAGGGAACAAAAAAAAGTAGCTGAGCGGATTATTCAAGGTCTGTTTTGTGATCGTAAGTTATGGAAGAAAGTTTATGAACTGAAAGCTCAGGATAAACGGGTTTTTGATCGATCAGAACTCATAAAGATACAACACCATTTGAATGTTTGTCGTATTCCTAATGAGATGGTGCGATCGGTAAATCATTTAACCGAAAGACCGTCACCCCATCATCAGGATTTATCCTATTGTTGGGTGCGCAAAGATGCCTATGGCTTAGTTCAGATTGTGTCGTATGATCAGCTATGGGATCAGCGTCAGGAAGATTTATCCTGTTACATTGTTAGGATTTATGTTGATCATGAAAAGTATTTAATTAGCCGAAAGGAGATAGGGCAGTTACTTGGTACATTGTCAAAGAAATGAGATCCCTCGCTCTTGAAGTTTCTTGAGGGTCACGTTAAGATATGGTTCATAAACTACGGGAAATCTGACATTGTGTATCCTTTGCTGTCATAACTTTAAGAAATATCGTAATTCGTATTGCAACCTTGACGATGGTGTCTGGGTGGGTATATCTTAGTCGAAGGAGAAATGTTCATGATTTTAAACAAGCAGTCAGATCGTAGAAAAAGCCGTCAGAGAGCCAAGAAAGGTAACCGTCGCGGTGGCTTTTTCAGTATGTTAGTTGAGCCTTATGTTCAGATTAGACTGGGTGCTTTAATTTTTCTGCTGAATATCTTATTCGGTTTGCTTATTAGTGCTGTCTTTTATTATTATGTCGTTGATATCCATGATGCAGTGAGTGTTTACTTTAAACTGACTCAGGATCAAAATCAAGAAAATTGGCAAAAATTTTTTCTACCTTTTGTGGTATGTTTGAGTTTAGTGGTTAGTTTTTTTATCCTCACTTTTTTCATTATTATCCGTTACACTCATCAAATATACGGTCCTCTCATTAGTATTCATAATTTTCTTGATCAGCTGATTAGTCGTGTTGATCATCAGGATAATATTGAAGAAAATTTGGGCACAGAGTCTATTAAGCCGTTGGAAGTGCGTTCATCAGATCAGTTGGTGTCATTGGCTGATAAACTCAATAAGTTACAGGAGAAAATCTCCGCAGGTAAATAAGCCATGGGAATATTCAAGCACTTAGTATTAGGCTCTTTTTTAGCAGGGCTTAGTAATCATAGATGGCTGTGATTTTAATGACGTGCATTGATTATCTTTAACGTAAGACAAGGAAATAATTATGACTCAGGGAAAAGAAAATTCATCACCAGTGACTGTGGCTACAACAAGAGAGCTGGTGTTAGGAACTTATGAAAAAATAACCTCTCGTGTTGATCAGTACCGTAAAGTATCAGATAAGCCTTTGAGTTTTGCTGAGAAAATTTTAGTTGCTCATAGTGTTGCGCCATTACAACAGCCACTCAGGGCGCAAAAGTTTTGTCGTCTTAGCCCTGATAGATTAGCGATGCAAGATGCCACAGCGCAGATGGCTTTATTACAGTTTATTCAGTCACAGAAAGCCAGAGTAGAGTTGCCGACGACGGTCCATTGTGATCACTTAATATTGGCTCATCAAGGGGCGAAGAAAGATTTATCGTTAGCCGAAAAAGAGAACCAAGAGGTCTTTGCTTTTTTGCGCTCCGCTGCCGAGAAGTTTGGCATCGGTTTTTGGGGTCCTGGTTCAGGGATTATTCATCAAATTGTTCTCGAGAACTACGCTTATCCAGGAGGGCTGATGATTGGCACTGATTCCCATACTCCTAACGCTGGTGGTCTTGGTATGGTGGCTGTGGGTGTGGGTGGTGCTGACGCTGTTGACGTGATGGTTGGCTTGCCTTGGGAACTGGCTCGACCGAAGGTGGTGGCGGTGAAGTTAACCGGTCGGTTATCAGGCTGGAGCTCCCCCAAAGATGTGATTTTAAAGTTACTCGATATGTTAACGGTGAAGGGCGGAAAGGATATTATTTTTGAGTACATTGGTGAAGGCGCTGAGTCCATTTCATGTACGGGTAAGGGGACCATTACTAATATGGGGGCTGAGTTAGGCGCCACCACGTCTTTGTTTTCCTATGATAGTAAAATGGCTGATTATCTTGATAGTACTCATCGAGCTGACATAGCTGAACTAGCATCTCAATATGCCCAGTATTTAACAGCTGACCCGGAAGCCCTTGAGGATCCCAGCAAAGCTTATGATGATCTGATCGAAATTGATCTCTCTTCGTTACAACCTCAAATCGTTGGCCCACACTCTCCTGATATTGCTCGTCCTGTTGCTCGTATGAAGGATGATGTTAAGAAGCATGGTTATCCTGATCGAATTTCAGCTGCCCTTATTGGTTCATGTACCAACTCTTCTTACGAAGATATTTTTAAAGCAACGAGTGTGGTCAAACATTTAATTGCTCACGGCTTAAAAGCGAAGGTGCCCTTTTATATTACGCCAGGCTCAACCACAGTTTATCAGACGGTGCAGAAGGAGGGGATGCTTGATACGTTACAACAATTTGGTGGTGTGGTTTTAGCTAATGCCTGTGGTCCTTGTATTGGTCAGTGGCGACGAGATGATATTTCTCAGGGTGACGAAAATTCGATTGTGACCTCTTTTAATCGAAATTTTCGTGGTCGTAACGATGCCAATAAGGCAACGTTGGGTTTTATTACATCGCCAGAACTGGTAGTAGCTTACGCTGCATCAGGAAGTTTAAGCTTTGATCCTATGACCGATTATCTGACCAGTGATCAAGGTCATAAGGTGCTGCTAGAGGTTCCTGAATCTATGGAATTGCCCTCGAGTGGTCTTGATTTATGTGATGATGGTTATTACGAGCCATCGGCTGATGGTTATAATGCGGTGGTTGCGGTTACGGAGGGCAGTCAAAGGCTGGAGATTCTGGAGCCTTTTGCCCCATGGAATGGTGATGATTTTATCGATCATCTGTTGCTATTTAAAGCGGCTGGTAAATGTACGACGGATCATATCTCACCAGCTGGCCGTTGGTTACGCTACCGAGGTCATCTTGATAAAATATCAGATAATTTGTTATTCGGCGCCAATAACGCTTTTGCCCCGGAACACATCGGTAAGACTCGGCATGCTCTACAAGAAAGTAAAGGGTATTTAGGTTGTTCTCAAGTGGCTCGAGACTATAAAAAGGCGGGGCACAGCTGGGTGATTGTAGGTGGTGAAAATTATGGTGAAGGCTCGTCTCGGGAACACGCGGCCATGACTCCTCGCTACCTTGGTTGTTCTGCTGTATTGGTTAAGAGTTTTGCTCGTATCCATGCCACAAATTTAAAAAAGCAGGGCGTGTTAGCATTAACATTTGTGAATCCGTCTGATTATGACAAGATCCAGGAGTTTGATAAAATTTCTATTTTAGGGCTAAAGACTATGGCACCAGGTAAGAGTTTGTTAATGCGACTTAGCCATCAAGATGGTCAGACCGAAGAAATTAGTGTTCAGCATTCATGTAATCAGGAGCAGATTATGTGGTTTCAAAAAGGGTCATCACTGAATGCTATCATGTCGAGGGAAGATGGCTCATAATTAATGGTGTGTGAGAATTGATGAGGAGAGGGATGGTTGGTTAACTTGTGAAATTAATCCTTTCTTTTTGACGCTTAATTTGTTACACTGTGAATTCGTTGGCGCGGGATGGAGAAGTCTGGTATCTCGTTGGGCTCATAATCCAAAGATCGAGGGTTCAAATCCCTCTCCCGCAACCACTCCTGTTTTTAGTTGTGATTAATCCTAAGAGGGTAGTTATCCAGTCTCCATGTATGATGATCTTATCATTGAAATAGCAGAGCTAACTCACCTGTATTATTAGTTTTTTCACATAGTTTACAGCTTTTTGACTTATCTGCCGAGAAGATGTGCAGCTCTGATTAGTTCGGGTAATATCTCCTGGACTGTGATCAATCGATGAGCAGTTTAAGTGAAAAATTGCTCTTGACATTTTTTATTTTTATTATAATAATTGTGTGTGAGGTGAACGAGTGAGTGGTCACGTTGCGAGTCAGTGGAGAATGTATTAACTAAATAATTTTCTGGTTTAAAGTAATGTTCATGTAAGACTACTTTATCGGGGATAGGAGTGATTATGAAAAAGAATGTTATTTTGTCTGTCTTGGCTAGTGTGGCTTGTTTATTGCCCTTTCTTTTAGTTGCGGGCTGTCATATGGCCTCATCATTGACATCTAGCTTTGCCTACGGTCAGGTTAGTAGTAGTTCTGATTTATGTTTAACAGAACAAGATCTTGACGACCTTACTGATCTTTATTCGGCAACCCTTGATTTTGATTCAGCGAGCTCAACAGTCACAGTAACAACAGTTAAGGGTGCAACGAAACGATTTGCTTACTCGGTTAATGATAGTGGCAGTTTCTGTTTTGAAAATTCTCGTGTTCTTGTTTTTATGGCTGACTAGTCTTTTGAGACTAT
>JAPOQT010000032.1 GCA_026710525.1 Pseudomonadota bacterium | reverse complement strand
ACGTTGTTTTTTTTTGTTGCTGTTTGCTCACACCCCAAGACAAGGCTGAATTCACACAGCTTAAGGCAAAAAAATTTTGCTTTTGTTCTTGAGTACTACTATGACTATGGTTGACGGCAAAAAAATCAAGATAAGACCGATAAATCTCCTCAATATAAGATTTTTTTTGATTGAGACGACAATCGACCACCTGACCATTTGACACTGGTTGAAAAGAAGTACCCTGACAACAGTTGAAATAGTCCTGCTGAATAGCAATGCCATCATCTGTGAGTGTTAAGCCTTGAAATAAAGGAGGCACACCCAGATCATCGCTCACCGATAGTACTGTATTCATGCAAGTGTTCATTTAAACATCATGGTGAGGAGTGTTTTGTATCATTTTGCGATAATCATTGCCCTGAAGGGCAACCATACGACATGATTCAAATAGTCGTGAAAAAATGCGACTACCCACCCGGTCTTTGAGAGAGCCAAAATAATCAGGGCTAAAAGAATTATGGGAGGATTTAAGATTGACTGATTTTTGGTATGATGGTTGTGTTAAAGAATAATTAGTCGTCGCAATAATAGGTTTATTTTGGTTATAACGTCCCATGATAATCTGATCTAAAATAGTGCTCTCAAACTCAGAATTACGTCCTTTACCAAGCTCATCAATCAATAAAATTTCAACATCAATCAAGGGATCAAGAATACGAATCGGCGACTCTTTGTTACTGAGTCCTCCCTGGATTTCAGCAATGAGTCTGAAAAAATCAACAAATTTCACCTGATAACCTTTAGCAATGAATTTCTTCGCAAGGGAAACAAGCAAAAATGTTTTACCTACTCCCACTGGACCAGATAAAATCAATCCTTTAGGATCATAAGATAATGATTTTTGGGGTAAAAATTTAGATGGAAATGAAGCCACATAATCTTTTAACTGAGTGAGCACTCGATCAGCATTGCCTGAGAAGTTGCGAAAGCCACCTTTTTCGCCATCAAGACTAGCGTGAAGATATCTCCGTGGCAAGTGACTATCGCTGTAAAGAGCCACGATTTTTTGCGGGGGTATAGGGATACAAAATTGGGAGCGGCCTGAGCTAAGGTTGTGAGTAAAACCTTGACCTACACACTCAGGGCAATCTAAAACACAGGGACATAGTTTTGCTTGAATCGTCGAGCCTTCAGCAGTGAGAATATATCCCTTACCAGCACAGCTGTTGACAGGACATCCTTCTTGTAAAGCACAGGAATCCTCTGCGCTACTTAACACAGGATCATCTGGTGACCAACTGGTAAGTAGGTCATCCAGGAGGGCTACTGGAGCCTTAGGCTTGACTGGCAATTCATCATCTATTTTGCTGCGCTGTTTTGGCTCGTTACTCACAGTAATACACTTTCTTACTCGGTTCATATTCATGGGTTACGATCAATCTGTCAATCATCATACTCATTAACCCTTTCATCTGTTCCTAAGCTAGCATAAAAACTGAGTAAGAAGTAGAAAAAAACAGCTATGCTTGTATTCCTTATTATTATTATTCTCTGCAAAGTCACTCCTAGTTATATCTTCAGATTAGTCAGATTTTGATAATTTAAAATTTAAACCATACCACTTATGGTATGATATCATATTATTTTTATTTGCATTTTATAAAAACACTTGCTAACTTTGATCTTCTGATCTCAGATACTGAAGAGTTTCGGCAAGTGTCGTTTGTTTTATTTCTTATGAGAAAATAGTATGACAAATAATCGGTCTCAACAAAAGGTGAGGCTGTTATAGCTTCTCTGAAAGCAGGGGTAAGTGAGGAGTTTATTTCTAAGATAACAGGATGGTCAATCGAAGAAATAAAAGGGGTGGCTCGAGAAATTAATCTTACCTTAGAATCTGTGAATGACAAATGTAGCTAACATCTAAGTGACCGTCATTTCATCTGTTCAAGCAGAAGAATATTCGTTAAATGGCAATAGTGTTAAAGATTTATACTGCCTTCTACTCGCATCATAAAATATTCAAAGCATTGAATGTCTCAGCACAAGCCCCCTATTTTAGATGAAGTGATAGAAGCAAATGAAACTTATCTTCTTTATTAGCTTTAAAGAAAAGAAAGAATCACTGCCCCTAGAAAACGAAGTGAGCCTGCTAACAAAGGTTTTTCTCAGGAGTAACTTTGTATCCTTACCTCTTCTCATCAAAAAAGAATTCATAAATGCAAGTTAGCTTTTAGGTCATCCTGGTCAGGCAAAAGACGGAGGTGGATCTTACTAAGGGCCTGTTACGCAAGAATCTACACAGTGATTTCAAAGATTTTCTCATCTCTGACAAAATGGCTATCAAACACCTATAGTAACCAAACCTCTTTTTTTAAGTGCTCTAGAGAAGATCTACCTGAAAAATCCCCTTTAGGCCAAAATCCGCTAATTAAATACTACTACTTAATGACAGCAGAGCCATAAAACAAATGATAATTGAGATGAGTTTCTCTCAATCAACCTGCTTGATAGGCATCATGACTTTGCCCAGGTTCTAGCATCAAATCTCTTGTTGTTTGTTAAGCAAAACAGGGTTTCATCTGCTGTTCATACCTAGAACTCTGATTATGCCATGAAAACATCCCATAGTTATTCATATTTTATCTTTTCATAGTCTTTTTTAGTTGTGTGGAGTTTTTGATATTTTGACGGCGGTATTTCCGGGCAATACGGCCGCCAATGGATGGGTTATTATTGAAGCCCGCACCAGTTAAGTCGCAAATAATTCAGCCAAATAACGATAATGTTATCATATTAAACCACAGAACCAACCACTAGGGTATGTAGGAAAGTCAATTACCATGTGACAAGATTTGTGACATACGACTGTGGCAGTACGAAAAGCACCGCGCTGGGGAAGTACTGTGGTTGAACGAGATATGTTACATTTTCCTGTTGATGTGGTCAAATGAATCGAGGGAGAATTTAGCACGACAACATTTTGTCGAATACCAATCATTATCAAATCACACTTTCCTATGACTTCCGTCGGTTCAATATCTCAATCCTTGATCAGTTGATTTTACCTTTGTGCCTTTGGTTCTACTGACATTTTTCAGGATAGTTGCTAAATGTTATTTTAAGAGAAGTTTTCCTTTGACCTTGGATAATGAACTATGCTATCATCTGTTGCTTCATCATGGTGGCTGGCTGGTCACTAGTGACTGACTAACAAGTCGATGAACCTGGCCTAGCGACTCGATAGCTGATAAAACTTATCATCAAGAAAAACCGATCAGCAGCCAAAGGACTATTGATGGCTGCTCGCCTATGACAATACGGTTTCCTTGCTGCCATCCTGAGAATGCCTACAGGTAAATGTTTATACCGTGCTTCACAGCACAGACGACCTAAGTCATGGCTTGTGTTAACGACAGGCATGGTAACATTTTTATTCATTCATTTCTGAAAGATCTTATGAACTACATTATTTGTAAAAAAATATTATTCACCTTTACTATGGCTGCTAGTCTTTCTTTTGTGATGGCTAAAGCAGATTTAGGACTTTCCCAAAATCATCCCAACTTATCACCCAATGCTAGTGGCGAGTCCATGAGCCCATCATCAGCACAAACTATTAGGGCCAATGACTCACACACTCCCTTGATGATCGGTAGCACAATCCTATCCTCAATACCACGTTATGATACTCTACTGCCTCAGGCTAACCAGGGAGTATTATCAGGTTATTGGTGGCAAAAAAGACCCTTTTTAAGGAGGTTTTTTCAAAAAAACTTTGGATTACTCACCCTACCGATTGTTGCTGGTGTTGTGACTTGGTACGCTCTTCCTCAGCAACTTGATAGTGACGTTTTATTATCGGGTAAAATCGATTCCTATGATCTTGATGATTCGGTTCTTATCCCTAAGCTAGAGACAATGAACACAAGAAAAAAGCAAAAAGACCCGAAGAATCCATTACCTCCTCCTCCTCATCTTGATTTGCTTGTTTTCGAACCAACTTCTGATCGTGATCAAGATTCTCAGTCAGAAAACTACACCCATTGGACAGCAGGGCCTCAGTTAAGTCAAACTCCCTGGGATATGTCAGTGACTTTGACTAAAAAACAAGACAACACTAATGCCATTAATGAGGAATGGTTCGCTGAACTCACTCGCACCTTTTACACCTTAAGTCCTGAACAGCTTTCAACCTTAGGTCAGAAATTCTTTATCCCAACAACGCATCACAAAGAGATGCATCATATTATGACTGAACACTTTAAACATATCCACACCTCCCTCCAGAAAACGATTTACCTAGCTTTTGTCTTAGAATTAGGCTCGATAAAACTCACAAACTTTTCCACCGAGCATCTCCTCGATATTAACCACATCGCTAAAATTGAGAAAAAACTCGCAGATGAGCTGGTCTTTTACCTGTTCTCTATTCCGAAATCATTTTCGAGTAGGGATGAACTTAATCACTATCAAAAAAACATTATTCTCATTCTCAAAAGTTGGACTATGGGAACCCTTAATGAACCATCAATCGATCTATATCCGATCAAAGATAGTTTCATGGCCACATTGAAGCATCCTCACATCGCCGATGAAAACCTGGAGATTCTTTACTATCATAAGGTATTAGGAATGCCTGAAATGATACCTCATCATTTTCATGATCTCCTAGGAGTGTCCCAAGATGAGCTGCAAACATTGCAACATCGACGGGACGTGATCACCCAAAAATCTATCATCAGAACCATTGGTCTCCATAGTGATGACGATCTTCATCACCATTTTTTCCATCTCAGCTCTGCTGAAATTAGTGCTCTGCACTCTAAATACCGTGAGGCTTGGCATCTTGATAGCCTACGGGAATATTCTTTTTATCATGAGTTAAAGTCATTCTATTTACAGATCATGAACCATGACCTAAGAAAACGACTTTTCTTATCATTTATCATACAACTCGAACAACCAACCGTCACATTGATTCATCAACTCGCCACCACCTATGAGCTGACGATGATTCCAAAACACGATCAGAACAACACATCTTCAGATTCTATTCACGATGAATCAATCCTGGCTATTCGTCGTGAACTCAGTTCTCTCATGAGAGATTTACAGAATTGGTTGCATCGTGCTGAGGCGACCTTTATTTATCAGTCATTTGATACCATTGATGGCCTCCATGATTATTATCAAGAACGGCTTAAAGCTTTACATGAAAAAGAACTATCGTTTATCGGCAGGAGTCTGGGGATTGTCAGCCAAAACAAGCTCAATTACTGGCCACAAACGTTTTTTAAACTCATGAGTCATGATCTCGACAACATGGTGGATTTCATTATATTCTGTGCTTACATTCTTCACTGGAATGCCATGCCGGTCAGTAAGTTTGCTGAACTACATCAAATGACGAAAAGCCAAGTGAAACAACGAAGGGAAAGACTCAGACGTCTGTTGCAACAATATATGAATGGTCCCTCTGAGGAGGGGAAAACATTAGAAAAGACTATTGAAAAATTCGTTGAACAGTTCGATGGTATGTCAAAATCCCAATTAAAACTCATGACCAGCAATCTATCACTGGATCATATTCCTCCGAAAAAATTTCGTCGTCTGGTCAGAGAACATTTGCTGTTATCTTCATATGGTCAGGTGAAACTCATATTGTTTTTTGCCAAGGTCCTAAGCATGAGCACAAAATCTTATCTTGAATGGGATCAGATTTTTTCTGAGTCACCCTTAAAAAAAACAAAATCATCCATCATTCTTCATCTCGAAATGGAGCAAAAATTTTATCACTTTTTGCAGCAGCATCAGTTTTAATAGCAGAAAAATTCACAAAACCAATTTGATTAATCATCGCCCTTGATTTCACAGATCTGTATGCTAACATGCAGAGCACACGTTCGTCTGTTATACTACCCTATTCAGTAACTTCGAGGATTTAGTGCATTATTTAGCCACCCGACACCACCGCCAGCCCAACATGTTTGATGGCACCATGATTTTTCTCATTACCCTCTTGTCAAGTCATCATGCTTTGGCTCAGTCAGTGCAAGATGCCAGTACGCCATCAACCTTCGAGATGCTCGTGATACCCGTCGGTTTTCTCGTACTGATGTATTTGCTGTTTATTCGACCACAAACAAAAAAACTCAGAGAACAAAAACAGTTCCTTGATAACCTTAAACCAAAAGATGAAATCATGACAAGTGGTGGTATTATCGGCAGTGTTGTTCGCATCGTCGAGCCGGTGGTGGAAATTGATATTGGCTGTGGCATGATTCGTGTCATGAAACAACATATTGTGCCAAAACAAGAAGAGCCTCATCAACAGGAGAGCTCAAACACCACCAACACTAAAAAGACGAATCTGCCAGCTAAACCAGCTAATCATAAGAAGTCAAGCACCCTGTCTTTTAAGTAATAAGGCAAATCATGATTTTAAAACGACTCTTACACCGTCTATTAAGCCAGTTAACCTTGGCTTCGGCTCCTTATTTAACTCAGGCTACCCTACTCTTTTTCATCGGTCACCTGTTATTTAATCACACTTATGCTGCAGATAAGGGCTACCCGAGTAGTGATCTTGAGGTGTCTGGCGGTTTATCAGGAGGCATGATCGGTGGTGGAGTGACCGCTTTTAGTGGTGTTGAGGCTATTCGTATTAATCCAGCTATGCTTTCTCAATCGACGGATTATCAAGTATCAGGATCATTTCACTGGCCGACCTATGGTCGTAACTTTTATCAGGGGGCCATTGTTGATGGCACGGGGCCAGTGAAAGCTGGCTTACTTTATACCGCTCCTTTGAACCGTACCTTTGATGACTCATGGTTAAAAGCAGATAATAATACTCAGAATACGACCCATTTGTCTCAAACCAACAGGGAGTCATTGGTATGGGGAATGAAAACGATTCAAAAATTTAATCTTAGTCTAGCCCAATCATTTCAAAAAATATCTTTTGGCATCACGGGAGCTTACCTGGAAGGAATGATGAGAAAATACCGCTCTTTTCATCTTGAACAAGTCAGTGGTGTCACCTTTGGTATCGCTAGTTTTTTCCCCATCAATCAACAGCTGCTACTTGGTGTGTCCTGTGAGAATCTGAATAATCAACAGATAGTACAGTTAGCTCCCACCATTTTTCGTGCTGGTTTTGGTTGGCTGCTCTCAAGCTCTCATTTAGCTATTCATGGTGACTATCTTCGTCGACAAAGGGTTCGCAGCGAATGGATCCTTGTGAAAAAGAAAGAAACTCCTGAAGATCCTAACTGGAGCAGTATGTTTGATGAACGGGATATTATTAGTGACTATGAACAATCTGTGGTGGCGAGTATTAAAGGGCAATTTCAAGAAATCATCGTCGTCACTGGTGCATACCGTATGGAAATTGGTAATCATGGTCTGGAAAGACAAGGGCTTGCTGCTGGAATTTCAGTTGCCCCAGAATTGTACAGCATTTCTTACACCATTCAACGACCAGATCTATCCTCGCCAGCTTTACACCAAAGTGTTAGCTTAGCCATTACTCTGAAAATGTAATGGCTAGAGGATAGCCAGCAAACTATTCAATGGTGACATCAACGGGATTGATATATTCCCATCGTCCGGCGACTTCGGAAAAAGCACCTACTCGTAGTTTATAAGCCCCAGGCATCACGTTATTTAATGTGACTGATGTTCCTGAAGTTTGTATCCTTAACTGAGGATTAGACCATCCAGATTGAGATAATTCAACGATATATCTTGCGACTTTAGTATCTCCTTGCCACGCAACCACACCACCTGATCCTGATAGGGCGCCCATAAGTGGCACCAGTGATACATTACGGCGAACAGGAGCATCGACAACAAATCGCGAAACTTCACTCACACCTGATTCATTTTCAACTTGCCAGTACCAGAGACCTGGCCACGGATGGGCTAAAGCGTAGGTATTACCTGAAACGGCAATTTTTTTCTCAAGGGGCACCATTTCAGAATTCCGAGAAAAACTAATATGACCACCAGGTGTGCCAGACCATTCAAACACGGCAGATTCACTGGTTTCATCATAACTTCTTCTTTGACCGTCTTGAGGTGACACGAGAGTGGGTGCACCCTCACCGCCATAAGCAGAGTCCATACTTGAATCGTCATCATAGCTATCATCATAGCTATCATCATCAGAGTCAGATGCAGCCGTATCATCATCACCATAGTCATCATCATAGCTATCATCATAGCTATCATCATCAGAATCAGATGCAGACGTATCATCATCATAGTCGTCATCACTATCATCATCAGAAGAAAATGATGATGGGTCGTCATAATCGCTAGATGAGCCACTATCCGAAGCGCCAAATGGCTTCACAATAAAAAACAGACCGCCTAGTAAGACAACTCCGGCAACAAGAGCAATTTTCTTAATATTATCGCTACCAGCGCCATCTCTAAAAAACTGAGAAAAGCCTGTAGTATCCATACTCAGCTGCGACACAAGATCACTTTTAAATTCCGTGGAAAAAGATGGCTCGCTACCTGTCTGAGACTGAGATCCTAACTCACCCAGTCCTGTGGGTCCTGGCTGTGAATCAGGAGTTTGAGTTGAAGAAAATAAGGATGAAATTTTGGTGCTACCCGCATCTTTACCTTGGTCGTCAGTATTCATAATATGCCTCTCATAACTCGTTTTAACATAAACCCAATCAAAAGTCTTATTACTAGCTTACTCGCTACTCTCAATGGGTGATGATCATCTTTATATTGTATCTCACCTACTGCCGTATCGAATGAGTAAATAAAAACATTAACTGAACTTTGTTGCCTAGATAATCCTTGATAGCTAAACAGAGTAAAAAATCATTTATTACTATAGATCAGGATCATTTGTTAAAATTGATCATGTCTCAGTGTTTTTCCGATGACACTCCCCCATAGGTGTGGCTGCTATAACGGCGAAAAGAACACCAAGATATTTTTAAATTTTTCTCATGTTTAGTTAACAATTATGAGAGACAAATAGTGATAATATCGTGGCAGAGTGTAGCAAATAGTATAACGGTGAGTGGTAACAGGATAGCTGTTTTTGGGGATAAAACCGATGATAGATCATGGCGCAACAAGTAGGGAAATTAAAGGGTGGCTGAAAAAAATTAAGGATGGTGATCGTTCTGCTTTAAGTCGGGCTATTACTCTGGTGGAAAGTCAAAATACTGATGATCAAAAAATGGCAATGGCACTGTTTTCTGAGTATTACTCAAAACAGATGACGAGTGATCTGTTTCAATACGCTATCCGTCTCGGTATTACTGGACCACCTGGTGCTGGTAAAAGCACACTCATTCAAGAGTTAGGACTACACTGGATAGCACAAGGTAAAAAGGTGGCTGTGCTCGCTATTGATCCCAGTTCCCCGGTAAGTGGTGGCAGTCTGATGGTTGATAAAACCAGAATGAGCAAGCTGGCCAGTGAGCCAAACTCCTTTATTCGTCCCAGTCCTAGTAGTCAAGCTCTCGGAGGAGTGAGTCCCAAAACAAGAGAAGTCATGACCCTACTCGACTGGGCTGGTTTCGAGGTAATTATCATCGAAAGTGTGGGAGTGGGTCAGTCAGAAAAGGATATTGCTGCCATGGTCGATCATGTTACCCTACTTCATATTCCAGGCTCAGGCGACGTGTGGCAAACCCTAAAGAAGGGTGTTACAGAACATGCTGATTTAATTTGTATCCACAAGGCTGATAATCCTAAAGACGCCAAAATTAAAGCAGCTATTAGTGCTTGGCAACATATCACCTCACGCACAGTCTTTGGCACATCAGATCAAGAACTTCTCCCCCATCAGCCGCCGTCCCTACTTGCGGTGTCGGCCCATAAAAAGTATCATATTAAAGAATTAATCGATGCTATCGAATCACAGGTCGCACACAAAAAATGGACTGGACTCCGCAAACAAAAACTTATCGCCCAAGCACAAAGGTGGCATAACGATCAGATCGAAAACACGATCATCGCCCATATTAAAAATACGTCAGCCTTCCAGGAAGCTATATCCGAATTTCAGCCAACTAAGCACCCGGTCCTTAGTGGCTACCAAGCATCTCAGGTCGCCCTGAAGAAACTGAATTTAGCACAACAAGGGTCGTCGTCTCATGATCCCCTTTAATAGCAGACCATTCTGGCTAACTTACTTAGCTCCCCTAATGGCCGGGGGTTATGTGATAATGGCTTTGGTGATCACCGCCATAATATCTCTTATCACCCTGGCGACCACCTGGCAAAAAGCTCCTCATAACCAATCACTCACACCCCAGAAAGTACCCACCGTCATGTTTGGTGATCTGAGAGGATATTTCGAATCATGTGGCTGTCATCCTGTCACTGATCTTGGTGGTGTCGAGCGACTAGGTGCTCTCATTTCACGGACAAGATTTCATCATCCAGAATTAGAGGTTTTCTCCACTGGCAATAACTTCAAACCAGGTCAATTTACCATCGAAAATAGGTTCATTCAAAAAGCTCTCGAACTCATAGCACCATCAGCTATGCTTTTTGGTTTATCTGAAATGGCACACCTGGCTCATCTCAAAAGCCATAATAACCTAGAGGGTTACCTTCTCACCCATGACAGACTAGCACGTCAGTACGGCTTACAAAAAGTTGTACGCACCAAATCTTCTTTGGTATTTGGCTTGCTCTATGATCAAAAAAATAACCTATACCCTGATGCCAAAGACCTAGCTTTTATGGCGAGAGAAATCGCCCGTGCCAAAAAAACAAAAACACCACACAGAAAGAGGATCATACTACTCTTAGCTACCACAGAGCCATCAGAATTCTTACATCGATATCAAGACCCACTCAAGGCTATTGATATCATCTTCAAGACTTACCCCAAACCCCTTGATACTCCTGATCCTGGTGTGACTCAACACCGCCCTGTTGCTCCCATGCTTCTTTATCCAGAAATGAATAAACTCATACTCAGCTCTTTTTTAAATGGTCAGAGTGTGATCACCCTCCACCTACAGCATCAACCGGAGGCTTACAAGGAGTCATTGAACCTTCATTCCCTCTGGCGAGCTCATCAAAACAAACAAACATTCACTCCTCATATTATGCAAGGAGTGTTGTACCAGTGGCTTACTGCCAACACGGGTACCACTCCTGGACTGGAGAATTTGAAAAAGGAATATGGTCTTGTTAAACAACAGAGGTTTCAAAATAAGGTTCAGCAAAAACTAGGTCATCTCGTCGCTAGCCATTACGTCGGCTCAGAGGTGTGCCAAGGGTGTCATCAAAGTGCTTATGAGCAGTGGCTTACGTCGGGCCATAGTAAGGCTTACGCCACCCTTAAGGCACAACAACAACACGAAAACGAACTCTGCGTCGCCTGTCATGTGGTTGCTCTCCATAGTAAAGGCGGTTACACTTCAAGTATTTACACACCTCATTTGAAAAATGTTGGTTGTGAAAGTTGTCACGGACCAAGAAAAGATCACGTATTAAAATTCCATGGCGTATCCCAAACCGATAATACTTCACCACCGACAAACAGTGCCTGGCAATGTACTAAGTGTCATCATCCTCCACACACGGCTAACTTTAATCAGTCAGAGGCTTGGTTAAAGATCAGTCATGGTTTTTAATTGGGTTGCGAGATTTGTCTACGAAACTACTTGACTGAGATGATGGTCGGAGTTGGGGTGTGTCTCCATATTCTGAACTCACTGGCAAAGGATCCATCACTCTCTCCGATTAAGGAAAACGAAAGCTAAATTTCAGGCCAACGCTAGGTGCGGAATCCTCTTTTGATTTTTCCGATGATTTATTGTTCACCTCAGCATATTTAAACGACGTAACGACGTTTTGATCTAACTCGTATTCGGCTTTCAGTCCCGCCTCCTCCGTATCACCATAAACCACAACATTTAAGTTTTCCTGACCAGTATTAATTGGTGCTGATGCCCTGATTTTACGAGCACCAGAACCTTGGGCGTACGCATAAATAGAAATATCACGAATGAACCTTTGGTCTCCCTGTAATCCTTGCTCACTGACACGATCATAAATCGTATTAAATGCCATACTCAACGCTTGTGATATCACAATATCCTGTTGATTTTCCCAACCACTGCCACCTTCTGGTAACTGATCATTAGCCATAAGATAAAGGATCTCAAGCTGACTGATGGATTGACCGGTGGACCTGGTTGGTGGATTAATAGCGAGAAAAAATTTAGGATCTTTTGATGAGCCGGTCATATCAATGGTGATTTCATAATCAGAAATGTTTGTTTGCGCCCTCACTTCAATATTAGGATCAAGGGAGTAGCCTTTGTTAAAGTACAACATTCCCTCGGTAATCTCATATTCCTTCTTATAGTAAAAAGTACCTTCGGTCATTTCAAGGAAACCATCCAGAGATAGCTCAGCAGGACTACCGGTGAGATTGAGATCACCGCCAAGGGTTAGGTTCAGAGGAAAATTACGTAAACGAATCGAGTTATCTGATTTCAGTTGTAAATCTAAGACTAAAAAATCCTTAGCTTGACTGTCCCACTGATTGGTGATGGTCACATCGGCCGGGTCAAAAAACATATCTCGCACCAAATTCAGTGGTCTTTGAGATAACACATCCACTAAATTCACTTCGCCAGAAAGCATCCAGGGATGATTATTTTTTTGCAAACGAAGATCAAAATCAACCACACTCATCATAGGGCCAAAGATCTTATGGTTAAACTGGATGGCATTTCTTCTACCAAGTAATCTGATGCCTTCATGACCATCTCCTTGATCACCTGACACACTCATGCGATGTGAACCACGAATCCAGCCTCCCCCTTTACGAGCTGAAAGCTCACCGATCGTGATAAATTCTTCATCAATCGTGATGTCCATATGAATATTACGTATCGGTGGTGACCAACCATCAATCGATATCATCCCCGGCGATGATTGATCTGTTTTCAGAGATAATTCATAAGATAAGGGTTTATTAGGGACAAAGGATAATTCTCCTTGCCAAAGTAATTGACCTCTTAGGGCGAGGATCTTTTGATGAATTGTTTCGTATTTACTCAGATCACTTTGACCTTTGAATAACAATGTGGCCGCTTCAAGGGTCGAACCTTTTTGTAAACGTAGCTCACCATCACCCAGTAAACCAGTAAACTGTAGAGACGAGTTATCATCAAGCTGACCTTGTGA
Organism: Pseudomonadota bacterium; assembly: GCA_026710525.1. Classification (GTDB taxonomy): domain Bacteria; phylum Bdellovibrionota_B; class Oligoflexia; order Oligoflexales; family Bin106; genus Bin106. The sequence goes on along the minus strand of JAPOQT010000032.1, from coordinate 241 downwards.
TACACGAACAAGCCAATCACGATAACTTTGGATCAGAGTACAACAAACCTGGCCAGCTCTTACCTGTTCAGCCTCTGGTGACAAAGGGATAAAAGCCCTGATATTTTTCATGGAAAATTGTCCTTCTGTTGTCTCTGATGCTCCGAAGATACCTGACAGAGATAACGAAGACTGGAAATAAAGGTAACTTCTGGGGTCCTGGATCGTCGTGAGTAAAAAAGGCGCTAAATTTAATTGATTT
>JAPOQT010000031.1 GCA_026710525.1 Pseudomonadota bacterium | reverse complement strand
ACGTCTCCGGATGGAGAATGGGTGGTATACGGCACTCACCATAATCATATTAGTGAGCTTTTCTTCTATCATGTCACTAGTCACACCAGTTATCCTGTTCTTAAAAGCTACTGTGCTGATTATGCGGGAGTATTTGACCCCAAAGAAAACTACCTTTATTTCCTCTCGGACCGGAGCATTAAACCTGTCTTTGGCCACGGCTCACAATTTTATACTGCCATTCATAACGCAACTCCCTACACCCTCTGTTTAGGCACAACGACTGAATCCTTGTTTGAACGATGTAAAGCCTTTCCTGTGAAGCCTGACGCCAAAGATGATGATAAGAAAGGGGAGAAAACAACGGATAACAAGAGCCATAAGAAGGAAACAAATAAAATCACTATTGACTTCAACGATCTCGATAGTCGTGTTGAGTCATTACCTTTTGATTCCGGAGATTGGTATTCTATTATGGCAACTAGCAGCAAGATATTTCTGGTTGAATATATCCAACACTCGGAAAAAGACAACGATCTTATGGATGATCATACACCCAAAAGATCTCTCAGAATATACAGCTACTGTAAATCTACAGGCCAGAAAGGAGCTATCGATGAGGTCGATAGCATTAAGATCACCGGTAATGGTGAGTATTTCTTAGCCCGTATCGATGATGATCTCTACCTGTCACCGGTGGATGAAAAAATCACCGAAGACAACAAGAATGGTAAAAACCTACCGAAGAAAATTGATTTATCGAGAATTCGTCATCGTATCAACCCACAAAGTGAGTGGCATGATATGTTAGTTGAAGCACTGAATTTGCAAAAAGATCACTTTTATAATCCAGGCCAAAAACCTGATTTTGCCAAGATTTTAGCAAAGTATCAGCGCTTATTACCACTCATTCATACTCGATCAGAGTTTTCTGACCTCCTGCGTGACATGCAAGGAGATCTCCAAACTTCCCATTGTTATGAAAACTATGGTGACTATCATATTCACCCATCATATTTACCCCTAGGATACTTAGGGGCTAAGCTCAAGTTTCAATCAAAGAAAAAGTCGTTTAAAATTGACCGTATTCATCGCGGTGAAGGCTGGCAACCATCATCACGATCCCCTCTTTTAGGACCTGGTGCTGGGTTAACCGAAGGCGATGAGATCATCACTATCGATGGTGAGACTTTTACGAGTCACCTTGATCTTGACAAATATTTGGAAAACAGGGCTAACACAACCATAGAGTTAGGGGTTAAGCGCCATACAACAGAACAAAACAAGCCAAAGTCAAAAACTAAAAAGTCGAATTCACCTGTTTTTATCTCAGTAAAAACCCTCGGATCAAGGAGTTATCTTGCCTATTATGCCTGGGTGAAGCATCATCGAGACTTTGTTCATCAAACATCAAACAACACCATCGGTTATCTCCATATTCCAGATATGAGCGCCTTTGGCATTTCCGAGTTTTATAAACACTACCCTCGAGAACGACTCCATGATGGACTCATTGTTGACATTCGCAATAACCGAGGTGGATTTATCTCAGAAATTATTATTAATCACCTTGCTACTAAGCCTATTGCTTTAGAATCAGGCAAATGGGCCAACACCTCGAATAGTTATCCTATGCATGTGTCCCCTAAAAGAATTGTTTGCCTGATTAATGGTTTTGCTGGCTCAGATGGTGATATTTTTGCCCAAGCTTTTAAGGATAAAAACCTTGGCTATTTGGTGGGCACAAAAACTTGGGGTGGTGTAATTGGTATTAGCCCAAGAATCACCTTAATTGATGGCACACTAACAACACAACCAGAGCATGATTTTGTCTTTCAAAAAGATAATCTTCGTCTTGAAAATCTTGGTACCAAGCCCCATATTGAGCTGGAAATATCTCCCGATGATTGGCAAGCAAACCGTGACCCTCAACTCACGAAGGCCCTAGATATACTCATGACACCATCTGACGATCTAGCCGTCTGATCTTAGAGCGAGCTTCATCATGAACCTTTCCTTACTATCACGCTGGCATAGTCTCAAACATTTAGTAAAACTAGCAACCCTGTGCCTACTACTTGTTGGTGGTAGCTATCTCACCCTCTTATGGTTAGATTTGCCGCCACGTAAGGCGCACCTAGAGTTAGCCATGGGTGACCACAACTCACTGGCTGATAGCCAGAACTCATCACCGGAAGACAATACGACCTCTCATCAATTATCTGAAAAACAGGCACGCCATCTCTTTCGCAAAGCAAAAGAGAGTTATTTTGCGGGATCTTACCTCGAAGCTTACGGTTATCTCAAGGGGCACAGCCAAGCTTTTTTTCACTTGCCTGATGGTTGTAATCTCATGCTTTCTGTATTTGCTGAAACAAAAAAACTCTCTCTGCTTGAAAACACGGCGCGATCATGCCTGGCCATGAACAAGTCTGTGCCTATTGCGGCGGATGCCATTGCTATGTCCCTGTCAAGGGTAGGCCAAAGTGAACAAGCACTCGAGATTATCTTGAACATTCCAAATTATCAGCTTCATTCCCGCATTCTGGTTGCTATCTCACAACTCTTTCTCTACCTAGATCAGCCGGATAAAGCGAGAAAACATCTTTTGCAAGCCATTGAAGTCGGAAGCCCCTGGTCTCCTTGGCTCGAAAGAATTTTTCAATATCAAGCATTTCAAGAACACGAGTTTCTCACGGCCGTCACATTAGCAATTATCAAAAAAGAACACGTTGTCCACGACAAAGAACAAAAACTCCTCGATCTGCTGAAGATGAAGAATATGACTCAAGAAGTTGAATTAATGACTGAAAGACATAGTAAAAATATTTAACTATTTT
>JAPOQT010000030.1 GCA_026710525.1 Pseudomonadota bacterium | reverse complement strand
TTGCCCCCTTGAGTTTGGCACCCTCGATGATGGAATAAGCCACTGGCACAACAAACAAGGTTAACCATTCCACCATCATGCCACCAAAAACAGGCACAGCGATGGGTTTAATCATCTCACTACCAGGAGAATCCGACTGTAATACAGGCAGGAGAGCTATCATCGTCGTCGCCGTCGTCATAAAAAGCGGGCGAATCCTGCGGAGTCCAGCACCAACCACCATCTCAGTTAATTGTTGTTGGTTCTTCGGTTGTTGTTTGCGGTAACTATCCTTGAGGTAGGTCATTAAAATCACACCGTCATCCACAGCAAAACCGAATAAAGCAATAAAACCTACCCAAACAGCCACAGAGAATGGCATACCGACTAACCATAATAAAATTAAGCCACCAGAGAAAGCCACCGGGATCCCAGAAAGAATCGTCACTGATGAACTCCAGCTTCTGGTGTGACTAAAAATAATCAATAAGTTAATAAGGATGACGAGGGGTATTAAAATCATAAGACGGCGATAAGCTCGCAACTGGTGTTGATATTCACCACTCCACTCAATAAAATAACCGGCTGGTAGTAAAACGTCTTGATCTATATTTTGTTTCGCTTCAGCAATAAAACTCCTAACATCCCGGCCGCGAACACTGAGTTGCACAGTTTTTTTCATGAGTCCATCTTCTGAAGTCACCACAGTGGGACCTTCGACAAGCCGTGCCTGGGTAACTTCAGATAAAGGCACAACCCCCCCTTTTTGGCTTGGCACAAGAACGTGAGCGAGGTCATTTTGGTGAGATCTTAGATCATAATGATAGCGAACGCGAATCGGATATCGCTCTCTTCCCTGGATAAATTCACCGACCTCTTCACCACGAACAGCTGATTGCAATGCCTGGGTAATATCACCAGCGGTCACACCAAAACGGACCGCTTTTTCGTAGTCAATATCAAACTCAAGATATGTTTTCTTACTCGTGCCGTCCGAGAACACAAAGGATGCTCCCTCAATATTTGATACGACCTGACTTATCTGACCAGAAAGTTTTTCTAATTCAGTATAATCTGAGCCAAAAATCTTAATACCGACTTCGGTTTTGATGCCGGTGGCAATCATGGCGAGGCGAGTCTGAATAGGAAAATCCCAGGAATTAATTAGCCCAGGAATCTGCATATGTTGATCCAGCTGAGCCATAATGTCATAAATGTCCATCCTAGGTGGCCATTCTTGTTTCGGTACTAACTTAACAATCGTCTCAAACATCTCTATCGGAGCTGGGTCCAAAGCTGAATCCACACGACCTAACTTGCCAACAGCTTGGGCAACAAGGGGATGTATTTCCAGGCGCCGGTGGGTGGCACTGAGCATTTTTTTCGCTTGACTAATATTGACAACGCTCGAGGTCACTGGCATATATAAAAGCTCACCTTCGTTTAAAGCAGGCATAAACTCTTGTTGTATATGTTGCAGAGAAAAAGCGCCGAGACCAAGAATCGCAAGAATAGTGGCACAAAACAGCATACGGTGACCGAGAAAAAACCGAAGAACTCTCTCATAAACGAAGTACAGTATTTTCGTTAAAGGACTCTGACTAGTATCTTTGAGTTTTCTGCGGAGGAAAAAACTGGCCATGGCTGGTAACACTAATAAAGCGATGGCTAAGGATGACAGCATAGCCAGTGATTTAGTCCAGGCTAAAGGAGTAAATAACTTACCCTCTCTGCCCTCCAATAAAAAGACAGGTAAGAATGTCATAAGGGTGGTAAGCACAGCTGTGAATATAGCTGGTCCTACCTCCTGGGCAGCTTGACTGAGACATGTGAAATAACGTCCTAGTTGACCTTGAATACTTTTAGTGACCTTATCTGCCGGTAGCCTGGCCAATTTTGCATAGATATTTTCGGTCATGATAATACTCATATCGACCATATTACCTAACGAAATCACTAATCCAGCTAGACTCATAACATGGGCTGGGATTTGCAAAAGACGCATAAAAATAAAGCTAACAGCCAAGGCGAGGGGTAGACTGAGTGACACTAACAAAGCTGTAGGGATATGAACAAGAAATAACAGAATCACCAGTGCTGTAATGAGAATCTGCTGACTCATTGCTGATACAATGGTGGCGGTAGTACGCTCAATCAGCTCCAGACGACTATAAAAAGGAACTAACTCAACTCCTGGAGGCAGTGATTCTTGGATCGTGTTGATTTTAGTCTTTACCCTCTGAATGACATCTCTTGGATTTTCACCGAATCGCATCGCAACAACACCACCGACAACCTCCTTGCCACCATCATCTAAAACACCTTGGCGAATTTCAGGCCCTAGGACAACATCAGCAACGTCACCAACGCGAATTACCTGATTGTCTTGGCTCTGAACCACGAGCCGACGAATATCATCAAGACTTTGAAAAAAACCTCGACCGCGAATCAACCACTCATGGCCACCGACTGCCATAGTGGCAGCTCCCACATCTCGGTTACTCGACCGTAAAGCTTTGATGATGGCTGATGAAGAAATTCCGAGTAGTCGGAGTTTCTCTGGATCCAAGTTAATATGGTATGCCATCTTGTGGCCACCGACACTTGCAACCTCACTAACCCCCATAACACTCTGGAGAACAGGGCGAATATGGAAGTCTTGTAAACTTCTTAAATCAGCTAGGGATAGAGGATTCTCGGCCTCGGCTTGGTTATTGATTGTGTACCAAAAAATCTGGCCTAACCCGTTGGCATCTGGGCCGAGGGTTGGTTTCACAGAGTCAGGGAGTTTATCTGCCAGGCTTAACAGTTTCTCAGTTATTCTCGTGCGACTCTCATAGAAATCCTCGCCATCCTGAAAAATGACATAAATATAAGAAATACCAAAACCGGAGAGAGATCTCACCACCGACACACCTTTTAAGCTACTTAACTCAGAGGACAAGGGATAGGTAACAAGATTTTCCAGATCCATGGGAGGGTGTCCGGGCCATTCGGTGACAATGATTTGTTGATTGTCGCCCAAGTCAGGAATGGCATCGATGGTCATCGTCCGGATCGACCAGCCAGCCAGCAGACATATGAGTAAGGTGGCCCCAATAACCAAGACCCTATTCCCCAGAGCCTTATTAATGAGAGTGGTGATGACCATGTCCTGCTCTTTTCTGTTGAGGATCGCCGGGTGAAGATTGAGATGGTACCTCTTTTGAGTGATAGTGGCCCAATAATCTTGCGTCGGCATCTAAGAGAAATTGTCCCTGGGTGACCACAAGATCACCGGAGGCGAGACCACTGGTGATTTCTGTATAACGATGATCTGTTATGCCAGTTGTCACGCGCCGAGCTTGAAAAACATGATCCTCAGTCTGGACCCAAACCAGTTTTTGTTTCCCCGTGTGAATCACTGCTGAGTTAGGCACTGAAAGAACCGATACTTCTTTTCCTGTTAACCAAGCAACAATAGCCATGCCTGGACTCAAATCTCCTGAAATTGTTGTCCGAACAGTTATCGTTTGACTCACAGGATGAACGAGAGGACTGATAAAATCAATGTTACTTAGGACCTTTTCTTCATGACGCGGATGGAGCAATTCAACCTGCTGACCAAGAAATACATGATCTGCATCATCCTGGTAGATATCAAATTCTAGCCATAACTGAGAAAGGTCAGCTACTTCGAAAAATACGTGACCTGCTTGAAAGTAAGCACCGGTCACAGCATGGTGACGCATCACCACCCCTTCCGCTTGGGAGTACATTTTAATATACGATGGTACTTGTCCTGTTTTTTGCCAAGCCAGTCTTTGTTTTTTCACGATACCAAGATAGGCGAGCCTATTTTCTGTTTTTGATCTCAGATTAAGGAAAATGTCTTTATTTGCCACCGAGCTCGACAAAGATTGCAGGTACTCTGCGCCCGCATTAGCTAGCTCAGGACTTTCAATGGTGAGTACCAAACTGCCTTTTTTGATCAACGAACCCAAGGATGGTACCAACACCTCACTGATCCGACCAGCTACCCGCGCTGTTATCTGAGCTATTTGACTATCAATGACTTTAGTCATGCCGACGGTCCTGATTTTTCGGGCTAAAACCTGCTTCTTGACTCGAGATGTTTGTGGTCGAAACGAACTCGATCGTGACTCGGTAATCGTAAAATCTTGAAAACTCTCGCCCGACAAGCTATGGTTCGAGTGATCTCCTTCGCCTGATTTTCCAGGTTTGTTATCATCAGATGCCGAATTATGATAGCTAAGATTCATGCCACATATAGGACATTTACCAGGCTCATGGGAACGGATTTCTGGGTGCATCGGACAAATATACTCACCGCTTTCTTGAGCTATGACAGAATCAGCCATTGATTCAGGGTTCAAGGATAATTCAGATGGTTCTTCTGTGACTTTCACAGGCTCACAGGAACAAAGAAAAAACGTCACCATGATGATCGACCTAGGAAGAGTCATGATAGTGGTTCTCCTAATTGGTATTTGAGATCAACACAGACCTTCAGTAAGTCAGCTGATACCACTGCTTCTTGCTCTAAAACCTGGAGCAAACTAATTTCTGCAGCCAGTAGCTCTCTGTAATCAGTATTTTTGAGACCAAAGGAGACGACAACACTTTTTTTTCTTGCTTCTGCTTCAGGAATCAGAGTGTCAGAATAACGTGCTCTTATTTCAGCTAAGATTTGTTTTTTTTTATTTAACTGGATGAGTTTGGTTTCTCGCTGGCGCTGAAAGTCATGGAGCTTCATATGAGCACTCAACTCTTTTTGCACTGAACTGTCATAAGCAGGAAAACGGGCAAGAGGAATAGACCACTGGAATCCAACCATCATAGTTATCGGACTAACATGGTCACTCGTTTGGTGCACAGGAAACGCTGATCCTAGTGAGAAATGAATATCAGGAATACGCTCCCTTGCTTTGGTAAGACGATCGTATTTTTGAGCACGGAGGTGACTCTTTAAGGCTTGCTCTTTCGGGTGCTGATAACCTTGCTGGCCTTTTCCTGAGTCGTGACAGAGCCAGGCATACATATTGTCCTCAGGATGAAAAAAAAATGACTGGTTAAACAAATAACGAAGTTCATCGTGAAGAAGATCTTGATCTGTTGTTTTGAGCTTGAGGTCCAGCTCCCGTTTCGTAATCTCAGATTTTAAAGATAACAGGATCACCTGAGAAGACTGACCAGCAGCGTATAATGCCTGACTTAAGGTGAGTTGTTGTTTCAGCCACAACAGATGATTTTTAAGGATAGCTATCTCTTGATCTTTTTGCTGCCAGGCAATTGAGAGATGCCAGGCTTTTGACCGGAGCATCTC
>JAPOQT010000029.1 GCA_026710525.1 Pseudomonadota bacterium | reverse complement strand
ATGAGAGAGGTCGGTACCAGAAATTTGTGATGTCATCGTCATCGAGGCTAGCTGATCACTGAGACTTGTGATTTTCACTTGGGTGATTTTGATGCCACAGAGTGTGGTATCAAAAGAAATTTGCGGATCGTTTAAATATTTAACGCCAGGACCGACGAGATGGGTATGGGCGATGAGAGACTTACTGTTAGCATCACGGGTTATTTTAATCTTCAGGTTATCAGCCCAAATAAAAGGGGTTTTCTCGTCACGAGAAAGCCAGCGAAAGACGGTGTTTATCATTCCGTTATAAAGACTACGTGACACCAGAGGATCAGGGTCCATGGCAAGACGCCATAAAGAGTCGCTATAGATCCAAATAATCCGTCCTTTTTCCACATAAGAGGCCATCATAAAAGGCAGTGTCTGAGAGGTCCCAGAGGGAGAGCTTAGATGGGCATCGATGACTCTCTGATAGCCATAATCACGGAACACTACTTCATCAGTTTGGTGTAGTCCACGCAACTGACTGCGCGTCAGTTGCTTTTGCCAAGGTGTTAAAGCATCGAATAGTGAGCTTGCTGGTGAATATTCATGGCGCGATTGGTTAAGGACTAAAGAATAGGTAAGATCTTGGTTATACCAAGCTGCGCCAGGGGTGGGTTCCGTGTTATTTTTTTGGCTAGCAAAAAGATCATCGGACATTTGAGGAGTGCTAGTAAAAGGAATAATTTCGGCTAAGGCAGAATAGTGGGAGTCAGTATAGTGGAGTGCTCTTGGGCCACCGATAAATAAGAGACTACCACCATTTTTCACGTAATCGACTAACAGATTTTGATGATCTGGGCTAAGAAATTCACTTAAACGAAAATTTTGCAGTACGACAACGGAAAAATGTGGCAGTTCATGGCGAAATAGTTGATCTACTGGGAAGGGAATCAAACTCACATCCCGTTCATCGTGGCTCGGTATATCCCAGGGATCTCGTAAAATAAAGAAACTAATAACATGGAAGCGTGGATCTAAACCAAGAAATCGTCGCATAAACCTGCTGTCAGGGTTAGGACTACCGACAAGATGTAAAACACCATTAAATGGTTTAATAATTTCGATGGATGTTGATAGGGTGTTATCCCAGGTTTCTTGTTCTCCCGGGATAGGAAGTGCTGTTATGGTTAAGTGGTGCCCCCCTGCCGCTAATAAGGGTAGTTTAATTTGACTTTTCATAAGTTGCTGGTGTGATTCAAAGGTTACGTTCTGAACGGCCACCCTATTATCAGCAATTTCCACCTGAACCTGGATCGTTTGACTCACATGTGATCGATCGCTGCGGTAAACATCAAAGTCTAACGACACATTGTGATCCGTAAATCCAATCGCTTCGTAGCGGAGATTTTGCACAGTGACGTTTTTGGGCTGAGAGTTATTCATATCCACTAGTAACCCTTTCACTTTCATGTTATTAGGGTTTTCCTGTGGGGGAGATAGGAGACGAAGATTATTGATCTGGGAGAGAATATCATAGGGTTCCTGGGCGCCGCCATCGGTGAATAAAATAAAAAACGGCGGGTCTTTGGCGGTAATATGATTTGTTAGGTCCCTTAAAGGGCTCACATGATCAAGGAATCGACGATCTTCTTCACTAGCTCGTTTTACTTGGAGCACACAACCTAGTTTTTCACATAATGCGTGTAATTTGTTTGTGTGTTTCTGGGCGCGGACAAAATGAGAACGAGCCATGGTTAAGGTGCCATTTTCTTGAGTCATACTCGATGAATCATCGAGATAAACACTCACTTTGAACGGTAGGCGTTTTTGCTGCTGATCAAGGGTGATGTTTTTCGGAAACAACACGAGGAGAAAAGGTGATAACCACATCGCTCTCAGTAATCCTAAGGTTATGCCAGTTATTAAGCCATAACCTTTGATCCGCAAACCTGTCATCATGAGGATGATGACAGTAAAACAGGTCACCAAAACAGCAACAATTGTTGGGTTAACCATAGCCACACTCGGGTTAATTGGTTTATCTGATTCTTTTAAGAATCTCAGGCAGGTGTATTTGATCTTTTTTATAATCCGTTGTTAGGATCACCATAATGAGATTAATGAGTGTTCGCTTAAGATTTTCTTGATAATTAGCTTGATTAGCAAAACAACCAACGGGAGCAGATCTGTGTTCATCAGATGCTGAGTGTAAAAAACCAGTGGGGGTATGGAGAATCATCATTCTGCCGTCACTGCGATATTCTCGCCAGGTATGTGATGGGCATATGGGTAAGTTCTTCAGTAGGAAAAAACTCCGGGTGAGTTCATGGTCCGGTGAGATCACTTTCCAGGTTTTTTCCTTTTGGCTTTTGAAATATGAATGGTCAACCAGTGTGTCTAACTCTCTTCGAGATGCTGTGCCTTCCATAATCAGTGTGCCACCAGCAAGTAGCCATTTGACTATTTTGTGCCCTAAGATCTTTGGATCATCTTGGGACTGGACTTGATCGACACGAGCAAATAATAGGGGGTAATCATAAAGATCCCTTAAGCTCGCAGCGACAACTTTTGTTTTTTGACCTGGTTCTATACTGGTATAGGATTTAAGGGTGCGGATAAACTCAGAAAATATGGGTGCTCCCTGACCTTTATCACTTTGATTTTCAGCTAAGATAACAAATTCAAAAGACAGGACCTGAGGACAAAAGAACCCACCAGCTAAGTAATAACCATAAGTAGTGGCGATGAAAATAAGAGCCAGTTGCCGTTGTATTGTTCTTATCATCGAGGATCCTTAGGAACATGGTTGGCTGTGGTCATGATTTGGCGTATATCATAGCCTATTTCAATTAGGCATAAGGCTAGCACTAACATAAATATAAGTAAAAGTAGTATGGCGGTAGTCTCTGTTATCCCATGAGGTAGGTGCTGATTTTTTGCCACTGTGATCATAGAGGTAGATTTTTTGTTTGCTCCGGTGGCTGGTGTTTGAGTGGGTGATAAGGATAATTGAGATAAACCTTGATTGAGGGTGATCACACTTTCAGATGGAGGCACATTTTGTCGGTCAAACCTAGTCAACTGATTTGTGACAGCATTGGGGTCCCCTATTTTGTTATGTGGCCATTCGGTCAGACCAAGTTGTTGCATAACACGAGTAATATCTCTGATAGCTTGAGAGGGAGAAAGTAATGCTGATGAGTTGTTTGCCAAATAACCTTCCTCGAGAAATCGGGCAATGATCTCCAGGTTTTTCAAGGCTGAGGAGGAGGGAGATATTCTGTCTTTTGGCGCTACAGTAGGAATCGTGAGTTGTAAAATTGACTGAAAGAAAAAAGGCAGGCGTGCATGATTAATCGTATTAGAGCTTCTTGAGCCAAATGGATTAAGAGCTGTTAAAGAGATAAAGAGATAAGCTGGCTTGCCATCATCCATGTTGAGGGCTTTAAGATAAAAAGGCTGTGATTTTGGTACCAGTAGATCTCCTCCCAAGCCACGGAAATCATGGCGATCAAAAAATTCTCTTAAGGAATCAATATCACTAATATCCTTGCTACATGACAAGGGATGAGTAGCTGTTTGAGTAAATTTTGTCAAACAGTCACAAAGAATGGTCGGTGAGTCGAGATTTGTCAGGGGCAATAAGAACAGTGTCTGGGTTTTGGGCATATTATCACAGACAGAGCTGGCGAGATTTTGACCAACTCTGTCTCCAGAGTTACTGGCGAAAGGAGTTAAAAACTTTGGCAGGTAGATCATCACATAATCATGACCATAATCTATGGGGGAGGTCCCTTTTTGTGTCGGTAGTTCATCCCATCTTGTTACCTGGTATCCAAGAATCTGTAATGAGACGATATGAGCAGCTAGAGGATCAGTGAGGGATCCTTCTCCTAGGGTGGGAGAAATCATTAAGACTTTTTGCGGTTGTTTATGAGTACCGAAGTAGGTGTTATCCAAAGAGATGGCGTCGGCCAGGTCGAGGGTAATGAGGTAGTGTTTGTTTGCGTGTGGATCGCCCTCTCTTGCTTTCGTGTCTGTTTCGTTATCAACGAAATCTAAAGTTATGGGAACAGCTAAAGTGGTCACGTTTTCAGGAAAATAAAAGGACACAGTTTTAGGGCTGTAAGTGGGTGATATTGATAATTCCTGCCAGCGGAGTTCACCTGACAGACTAAAAGGTGGTGGCTCTGCAAGGTAATGAGGAGTTGAGCGTTCAAGAATCACAGTGAATTGGGATTTATGTGCTGCGAGGGGTGTGTCAACATGTTTCACAAACACATTGCTGAGTCTTTTTTGTTGAGTACTGAGATGTTTTTTTTCGCTATGATCTTGACTTAACCAAACCAACTGAATCGAGCTACGAAGACGATTTGATAACTGTGTCATCAGCTCAGGCGGCCAACTTTCAGCATCGAAGTCAGAAAATACTTTAATGTGACTATAGAATTTTTGTTGGTATTCAGCTGTTGCGAGGAATGATGCGCCAAGGACTCCTGCTTTATGAAACGATAAATCGAGATCAGGTAAGTTTGGTCCTTGAAATGATCGATATGGTCCGAGATATTGACTTGTGATCAGATCAACAGTCGTGTTCTGTGCCAGTGTGCTTGCTTCTTTCATTAAAAGTTTTTGGTAATCAGCCGCGGTAATAAATCCCGAAACCGAAGGAGAAAGGTCAACGAGCCAAAGATGATGTTGTTTAGGTTGGGTGTTTTTGGTTGAGTGCCACCAGCTGACGGGTTGTAATCCAAGAAAAAGTAGAAGAAGACCAGTTAGGACAAAACAAAGAAAGGGAAGTAGCGGTGGCTTTGACCACTGCCAGTTCGATAACTTTTTGGGGGATAAATGTAAGTGACTGAGCAAAGGGAATGGGTAGATATGTTTGCGTTGTGGCCAGAGCCACCACAACAAACAAGCGAGAGCAAATAGGGCAGCAAGTGATGTGGTGATCCCATGTAATCCTAGATTTAACAGACTTATTCCCAGAGTAGCTCCTTCATCTTTTGCTGGTATGAATCAAGGGAATCATCACACCACATAAGACAGTAATCAGCTTTCATGGAAGAGTTAATTGTTTGCAACCACTTAGTGAGTGCCAAGTGATAATTCTTCTCGATACTCCGAGAAGAATAGTATGTTTTTTGTTGGTTGTGATGGTTGCTGTGTTCGCCATATAGACTAGATTTTTTTAGCCAATTAATATTTTTTTCTAATTCAGATAATAGATGAATACATGTCAAATCTTTAAGATTCTGTGTCACGTTTAGACTGAACTCAGAAATTAAGTCACTGATAAAAATCACTCGCGAGTTATGGTCACTATTAATAACATGAGTTAAATTATCAAGGGCTGTGATAGTCATGTCACTGTTCCTATTATGTTGGTGATGGCTGCCACTACTTTTCGCTAGTGTTTCGGTAATCTCAGAAATAGGGGGTAATGAGCCATCTGTTGAGCCGTGTTCTTGTAAAAATAAGTATGGTAAACACTCTTCTAGAGTATGTTTGCTGACAAAAGGGTAACAGGCGTAATAGTACTCCTTAGGAGCTTTTTCGTTCTTATGAGGAGATGAGTATGTCGGAGGGGTGATGACTTGTTTTGGGGATAGAAGAGAGAGTTTAACTGGCTCAGATAATCTTAGTAGGTTGTAAGCCATATTAAACGCGATACGCAGGGCAAGGTGGCTTTTTTGGGGGCTTTTGATTTTATGGCTTGCTTTGGTTATTGGGTCAGGCCAGTACATTGACTCTGAGAGGTCACAGATAATCTCATAGGGAATGGCTCTCGGTTCTTTGATTTTTTTAACAATAAGATTATCTGTTCGAGCGTACATGCGCCAATCGATGGCTTTTTTAGGTTCTCCTGGCTCAAAGGGTTTGGTGATCTCAAGTAAAGGATGGTATGACGGTCTTGAGTATCCTCTACTGCCAAGACGCAACACATGTGATAATTTTTTCCTAGGTGGATCTAGAAGAAAATCGTAACGAAGGTCATGTAAAGTCGCCATAATAGTGAGCCATAAAAGTAATGAGATTAGCTAGCTGCTTGGATAATATTTTTGAGGTGATGATTTGTTTCGAGTTGTGCCATGTGTTGATTCAGGAAGTCGTCGATATTTTTGAATTCACGAGCGTAATTATAATGCAACGACACCCTATGTCTTAAGACTGGGCAAGCAAGCTTTTTAATATGATGCCAGCGAACTTCTGATGCTCCTTGAAGAAAAGCTAAAGATTTAGCTGTGGTTATGAGAGCAAGTCCTCCTCGAGGGCCAGCACCAAATCTCACTTTTAAATGAGATAATTCCTCTTTACCGTCATGATTAAGTGGTTTTCTGGTGGCTCGGACCAAGGAATTCACTAGTTCAAATATTTCATCTGATACTTTGGTAGCTTCGGCGTGACTAATCAAAGTGTTGATATGCTCTTTGGTGACTTCTGTTTTATTCATTTCAGGGTTGTCCTCGACGAGGTAAGAGGCACGAGTGTGATAATTTTTGAGAATAGCTAGTTCATCATTTTGATTAGGATGCTCGACGAGAGCATGAATCAGAAAGCGATCAAGCTGGGCTTCAGGGAGAGGGTAAGTACCTTCGGATTCAAAGGGGTTTTGGGTAGCACACACCATAAACGGTGTGGGTAGCTGGTATGTTTTGCCATTATAGGTCACAGATCCTTCTTGCATAGATTCAAGCATAGCAGCTTGGGTACGTGGTGATGCCCTGTTAATTTCATCAGCAAGAACGAGATGAGAGAAAATAGGTCCTTGGATAAACTCAAAATGTCGTTTACCTTGAGAATCATCGAATTGGATAACCTCAGAGCCAGTAATATCACTCGGCAGCAGATCGGGTGTGTACTGAATACGGCCAAATGATAATCCTAAATACTCAGAAAAAACTTTGACGAGTAGGGTTTTGCCTAAGCCAGGAGCACCAGTCATTAAAATATGACCACCGGCAATAAAACAACAAATGAGCTGCTCAATCACATTTTCTTGGCCCATAATCCTTTGTTTAATATGGCGGAGGGATTGTTGCAAGTACTGATGAGCTTCGTTACGGTCCATAGATGATCCTATATTTTTGTGGTGAGTACCTTACAGCCAGGAGGGCACATGGCATCGTTGGCACAGTTTTTGCTTTATATTCCAGTGAGGGTTTCGGTAAATCAATGAGGTTGTTTTATCGGAACGTTGAAAGAAAACTCATCTCATCATGAGCACGGATGAAGGATCATCAGGTCTTTGTTCTATCATAACAGTGATTAACAAAAACAAGAGCATGACAGACATAATAACAGACATAATAAAAAATGACAGTTATAACAGTTATAGGAGTTGATTGATGTTACGATTTGCCAGAGAGACTTTCATTCCATCGGGAAAAATAT